>JADJRF010000001.1 GCA_016712355.1 Vampirovibrionales bacterium
CCGCCCGCATGGGCACACGGACAAGCCGACACGAATCTGGTAGCGGGACTGAATATCGTCGCCGCCAACCTGACGCACTTTTCCACTGCGCACCCTGGCGTGGCCGGCGTAACGTGTTCGGGGGGCGGTGAGTACGCAGGGTCTGACGACACGCGATCTGTGACGCATCGACGTGCTCATCGTTGGCTGATCTACATGGTAGAAGATGACGACGATCCAACAGCACTGACCTTACTGCACGCCGATCCTGTCGAAGATAAAGACTTCTCGACCACGTTGGACGGTGAGGAAGGCAAGACGATGTATTTCGACCTGGACACGATTGATTGGCTGTTGCCGGGGATGGCATACATCGTGCGCAACGTTGTCTACGCATTCGAGCTAGACCTGGAGGCCATCGATGCCTAAACGCGATGTGGTGCGCAAGATTGATCTCCAAAAGAGCGTAGGATCGGGCGGAACCAGCGTTGTCGTTGGCGGCTCGATCTCCGTCCACGCGCTCGACAGCACCTACCACTACGGCACGCTGGCAGACACACAGGCGCCGCAATTCCTCAAAACGGATGGCACGCGCCCGCTGGCCGGCAACCTGAGCACGCTCACCGGCGTGACCATTGATGGCGTCGATCTGGACGTACACGCCGGCAACCCCGCCGCGCACCACAACCCAGTCACAGGCACGGCGCCGATCTCGGTGGCGACAGGTCAGGTGATCAGCCTAACACTGCGCGCCGCCAATCCAGGCTTGATCATCGACACGGGGTTGGCGCTAGGCACGCCTACAGGCGTTTCGGCTACCAGTAGCAGCGAAGTGGTTGGCACAGGACATACGCACGCCGTAGCAGCCTACAGCAACGGCGCGACGGCGCCGGGTCAACTGCTGAAAACGACGGCGGAAGGCGATCTGACGCTGCGTGAGTTGACGGCGACTACCGTCAACGTCGGCACCATCAAAGCGCCGAATGTTCTGCGAATTGAACCGACTGGCGGGCGCGTCGATTTCCTCGACGGCACGACGCTGCGCAATGAGAATTTCGCCAACACGATCCCGGCGATCACAGGCTGGCAGGTCAACGAAGTGGCCGGCATCGATGGTTGGTACGCATTGACCATCGGTGCGATTCAGGCGGATGAATTGCGCGTACGCGTGTTCGTGGCAGACGAAACCAGGGTAGATCGCGGCGAGGAGCTTTGGGGCAAGAGTTTCGGCATTGTGGCGGAAGCCTTCACGATGCCGGCGGCCATCGGCGGCACGGTGACGATCTATTTCGAGGACTCGCCAGCCGTGGAGGGTGCGCTGTTCACCGCCAATGACTGGCTGATGTTCCAGCAGATCGACATCGACGGCGGCTTCTCTAATGTGCGCGTGTGGGGGCAAGTCAGCGGCTACAACGCGCTGGATGGCGTGGTAGGGCGCGAGAATCAGCAGTCGTGGACATTCACGCTGCGACAGGGATCAACCGGCTCTTGGACTGATCCCGACGCGACGCCGCCCACGGCAACCGAGATCGAATTTCCGGTCGGCTCGCTTGGCGTGGACTTCGGCCAGAGTGGGCAGGGCATGATCCAACTGTCTACTATCGACCGCAGCGGCGCGCCCTACATCCGCTTTGCGCGGTGGGCCGGCGCGAATCCTTACACGCCAGCCAACGTGAGCACCGACGTGCAGATTGGCAACCTGAGTGGACTGGGCACGGAGTACGGATCGCCCGTCGGCGACTACGGTATCTTCGCAGCCGGCAACGGGCAAACCGCCGAGTTGAGCGACCAGGGCATCTTCCTGCGCAACGCTGCGTTTACGCAGTACAGCGGCGCCAATATGGTAGTCGAGATCGACGCCGGCGACATGCGACTCGGATCAGACCTGTCGGGAGTTTTGGGCACGGGATTTTCGTTCACGGCCAGTTCCGGCGATGTGGTGATCGGGCGCGAGGCGGTAGTCGAGGGGCAGCCGGCGCCGCAATATCTCAAGTGGGAGCGGGACATCGGGCTGCTCACATTCACCGGCACGCTGGTCGTGGCGGGATCAGCGTATTCTACAAAAGACAGCACGCTGCGCGGGTGGGTGGTAGACGATACTGAAATCGTCGGGCAGTACGACGGCGTAGATCAGATCGTCCTGGGCACAAATGGTAATTTATCCGCCGGCACAGGCGCAGTGATTTTGTCTGCGCTTGGCATTGGACTCGACGCATACGATGTTGGCAGCGGCAATCCGAATCCGACGAATAATATCAGCGCCATCGCGTGGTGGAATGACGCCAGCGCGATTGAAGTCAGCGAAACGCCAATCGCGCGCATTTGGGGTGGAATCGGACAGAGCGATCTCCCGGCGTTCCAGATCGATGTGAACCCCGGCAGCGCGACGGGGCCGCGTCTGTGGATCGAGGGATCGGGAGGCACAAGCGGCGCGGAATTGTGGTTCAGCAACATCTCGACTGTCGTCGGGTTGCCGGGCTTGTATTTGGTGCGAAATCCGACGACAGGAGTCGCAACCACTACGCTAAACGGCGATTTTCTGTATAGCAGCACCGATGTTCTGCCCAACGCTTCGGATACATACGATCTGGGATCAACGTCGCTCGTGTGGCGGCGTCTCTATGTGAACGAGTTGATCGCCGGCACGATCGCAGGCGGCACGCAACTGACCGGGCAAATCTGGCAGTATGACTTGACCGACATGTACATCCGGTCGAATTCCCCCGACGCTCGCACGCTCTACGTGACTAATCCAGGCACCGGCACGATGCACCTGAACGTAGAGGGCAACATTGCTCTTGGCGGTACAGTGGATGGGGTGGACATCGCAGCGCACGCCGCCAATGCCAACGCTCACCATGCACAGTCGCACGTGCTGGCGACGACAAGCGGGCTTGGCGCCGATCACACGGTCAGCGGGCTGACCGCCGGCCAGGTGCTGCGCGCCAGCGGAGCGACCGCGGCGGTATTCGCACAGCTTCAGCACAGCGACCTGGGCGGCATAACGGCGAATGATCACCACAATCAGTCGCACGTACTGGCGACGGCAAGCGGACTCGGCGCCGACCACACGGTGAGCGGTCTGACCGCCGGTCAGGTACTGCGCGCATCGGGTGCGACGGCGGCGGTCTTTGCGCAGTTGCAGCATAGCGATCTGGGCGGCATAACGGCGGATCAGCATCATGCTCAGTCACACGTGCTGGCGACGGCAAGCGGACTCGGCGCCGACCACACGGTGAGTGGCTTGACGGCCGGCCAAGTGCTGCGCGCCAGCGGCGCGACGGCGGCGGTCTTCGCACAGTTGCAGCACAGCGACCTGGGCGGCATAACGGCGAATGATCACCACAATCAGTCGCACGTACTGGCGACGGCAAGCGGACTCGGCGCCGACCACACGGTGAGTGGCTTGACGGCCGGCCAAGTGCTGCGCGCCGGCGGCGCGACGACGGCGGCGTTCGGCGTGCTGGATCACAGCGAATTGAGCGGCCTCACGACAGGTGATCCGCACACGCAGTACGTGCATATCTCGATTGCGCGCGCGATCTCGGCGCAGCACACTTTCAATCCGGCAACGGCTGGCGCTCCCTTTACGCTTGGCGCCAACGCCCAGGGACGGCTGGTCACGGGATTGAATGCCGATCAGGTCGATGGCATCGACATGCTTGGCACGGCGCAGTACCAGGCGCTGGTGACAGGTGCATCGCCCTATACACCGGCTTGGACATCGCTCGGCGCATTTGCCGGCGCAGGGTTGCTGTGGTCGGGCGGGCAGTACCAGATCAACGCCGGGCCGGGGATTGTCGTCACGGGCGCGACGCGCGTGTACGACACGATTGCGCAGCGCGGTGCGGCGACGTATGCCAGCAACACCGGCAGCGGCACGGGCGGCAGCATCGCCCAACGCGGCACAGCGACATCGGGCAGCAACGCCGGCACCGCGGCGGCCTGGAGCACAATAGCGCAGCGCGGTGCGACAACGACCGCGGCAGGCACGGGAAGCGCCGGCGGCTACAACACGATTGCGCAGCGCGGAACGGCCACATCGGCCAACAGCTACACCAACAGCCTGAGCGTAACGCGACCGACAGGCGTTGTCGAGAACGACGTGCTTGTCGCCGTCGTAACCTGGTGGGCAAACACCCTCACGCCGCCAAGCGGATGGACGCAGATCGGCACGACGCAAAGCTGGTCGCACCCGGACGGCACAGTATACGCGCGGGCATACTACCGTGTGGCAGGCGCCAGCGAGCCGTCTTCCTACGCGTGGGGACTGAGCGCAACCAACGACATCGCCTGTACCATCGTCGCCTACAGCAACGTCGATACGACCGATCCAATTTCAGCCAGCGGCGCACAGACGCAGACCTCGGCCAGCATGACGGCGCCAGGCGTGGACGCCGCGACGACAGCGGATATGCTGATTTTCCTGGGCGCGGTGGGCGATGACAATGCCGGCAGCCGCACAGCGACGCCGCCAAGCGGCATGACGGAGCTTGCCGACACGACCAGCGGCACTACCTGGATCAAGAGCTACGCCGCGCAGCAACTACTGACAGCCAGCGGAGCAACGGGCACGCGCACGGCGACCCTCAGCGCGTCGGCGCGTAACGCCGGCTTCCTGGTGAGCTTGCGACCCACCGGAACGGCAGGCGGCGACACCGAAGTGACGGTGAACCGGCCCACCGGCGTGGTCGAGAATGATGTCATGTTGGCGACGGTGGTATATGCAGGCGGTACGCTTACGGCGGCCAGCGGCTGGACGCAGGTGCTGAGCCAGGTGGGAACGGGCGTGACGACGGCAGTCTATCGCCGCACGGCGGGAGCGTCAGAAGCATCCTCTTACACGTGGGGATTGAGCACAGCGGATGGGCTGGCGGTGGCGATTTCGGCGTACAGCGGCGTCAATGGCAGCAACCCGATTGCCGATTCCAACAGCCAGGCGAACGCGTCGAGTGCCTCCATGACGGCGCCGGGCGTGACGCCGGCCTCGTCGGTCGATATGCTGGTTTTTGTCGGCGGCGCGGCGGGCGACATCCGCGCCACGGCGCCGGGCAGCATGACCGAAGACGCCGACACGGGCACGACCGGCGTGAGCGTCTACATGGCGGATCAGTTGCTGGCAAGCGGCGACGCTACGGGCACGCGCACGGCGACACTGGCGAGTGCAGCGGCAAACGCAGCAGGGCTGGTGAGCTTGCGCCCCGTCTACACGGCGGCGGTCAACGCCACGATCACGGTCAACGCGCCAACCGGCGTGATCGACAATGACGTGCTGATTGCGACCGTGGCACACAGCGGCGGTACGCTCTCGACGCCGGCGGGTTGGACGGCAGTGCGCACGGTAACGGGAAGCGGCGTGACGCTGGCGACCTATCGCCGTGTGGCAAGTTCGGAGCCAGCCAACTACACATGGTCGCTCGACAGCGCCGACACGATTGCCGTGGCGATTGCGGCCTATACCAACGTCGATACGGCGGCGCCTATCGACGCGCATGACGGCCAAGCCAACGCGTCGAGCACCTCCATGACGGCGCCGGCGATTACCACGACCGAAACCGACACGGTGCTGCTCTTTGTGGGCGGTGCGGCGGGCAACGTGCGCGCGACCGTGCCGGGCGGCATGACGGAACTTGTGGACACGGGCACGGGTGCGGCGTCAGTCTACGTGGCGAGTCAGACCCTAAGCGCGGCAGGCAGCACGGGCACGCGCACGGCGACGCTGGCGAGTGCGGCGGCGAATGCGGCGATCCTCCTGGCGCTGGCGCCGACACCCTCCGAAGCCACCTACGCAACGGTGACGGTCGATACGCCAACCGGCGTAGCACAGGACGACGCTCTGATTGCCATCGTTGCCTACAGCGGCGGCGGGTTGACGGCGCCGGTTGGATGGACGCCGATCCGGTCGGTGGTGGGGACGGGCGTCACGACGGCGGCCTATCTGCGCATTGCCGGCGCGTCGGAACCGGCAAACTCCACATGGTCACTGGACACCATCGACACGATTGCGGTGGCGATTGCGGCATTTGACAATGTGGACACGGTGGTCTCGTTGGATGACCACGACGGCCAGGCGAATGCGTCGAGCACCTCTATGACCGCGCCGGCGCTGACCACGACGATTGCGACCGACATGCTGCTCTTTGGCGGCGGCGTGGCCGGCAACGTGCGCGCCACGCCGCCTTCCGGCATGACCGAGCTTGTGGACACGGGCACGGGCGCGGCGTCGGTCTATCTGGCAAGTCTGCTGCTCTCCAGCGCAGGGGACACAAGCGCACGCACGGCAACGCTGGCAAGTGCAGCGGCGAACGCAGCGGTGCTCCTTGCGCTGGCGCCATCCTACACGTTAGCAGGCACGCCGGCGGTGAGCGTCGATGTGGCGGAAGACTACGTGTGGACAGGTGCGCACACGTTCGCCAGCACGATCACGGCGCGGCACGTGCTGCCCCAGTACACCGACAGCTACGACCTCGGCAGCGAAACGCTTTGGTGGCGGCAGCAATTCGTGAGCCAGATCAACGCGGTAGTCTTTGCCAAACAAACCGTGCAACTGTTTGGCGGCGGGCTGATGGTGACGAAAAATGCCGTCAACCTGCCAGCCGTAGGCGCCAGCCAGACCCAGATCGACTTCGGCCAGAGCATGACGCCGGGCGATTTCCTCGTGATCCGGTCGCACGACGCGGCGGGAACGATCAAGGTCGAGTATATGACGGTAGGCGGCCTGGTAAGCGGCACGACCTACAACGTGACGCGCGATGTTGCCGGCGCACACGTGACCGACCCGGCCTGGGCGGATGGCACGCCGGCTGCGGTGCTTGGGCAAAGCGGCAACGGGCGCCTCGAAATGAACGCCTACACCTCGCCGCGCCTGAGCATGATCGTGCAGGGCGCGACGTACAGCGCGCAGAGTGAGTACATTCGCCTGGGCGATCTGAATGGAATGCCGGGCGTCACCTCGACCAAGTGGGGGATTTTCATCGGGGACGCGTCGCAGCATCTGCGCTACTACGATGGATCGCTGGTGATCGCCGGCAATGGATCGGGGTTGACCTCGATCAATGGCGGCAACATCACGACCGGCACGGTGACGCTCAGTCAACTGAGCTTCACGCCAGTGCAGACCAATAACGTCGTTGCCAGCATCAACGCGACGGCGGAGGGCATTCGCATCGCTGGCAGTCGGATCAGCATAGATGGAAACGTGACCTTCAGCAGCGGATACGACCCGACGACGAAGATCACGGCGGGCGGGGCGGCGGCGGATGTTAATGCCAACACGACGACGATCAGCGGCGGCAGAATCACGACGGGATCGATCACGGCAACGCAGATTGCGGCAGGCACGATCACGACCAGCCTCTTGAACTTCACGCCAGTGCAGACCAATAACGTCGTTGCCAGCATCAACGCGACGGCGGAGGGCATTCGCATCTCTGGCAGCCGGATCAGCATCGACGGCAACGTGACGTTTAGCAGCGGCTACGACCCGACGACGAAGATCACGGCGGGCGGCGCGGCGGCGGATGTCAACGCCAACACGACCACGATCAGCGGTGGGAAGATCACGACTGGTTCGATTACGGCAGCGCAGATTGCCGCGAGCACGCTCACTGGCGACCGATTGGCGCTGACGAGCTATCTGTCGATCAACAGCAACACCTTTGGTGCGGACGGCATCCAGTTGCAGTACAACAGCGGCAACCCGCGCGCCTACATCGGCAATGGCAGCAACCGGTATTTTCAATTCGATGGCACGACGATCACCTGGCAGGCGGCCAATGCACAACTGGACGCCAGCGGCAATCTGACGGCGACCAATGCCACACTGTCGGGGACGATCACGGCGACATCCGGTAGCATCGGTGGATTTTCGATCCAGAGTAATCAGATGTATGGGGGCGGTATAGCGTTAAGTCCGACTCAAGGTATTACCGTGTATGCTGCGGATGATTTTAGCACGCAAAGAGGTGTTTACTTTAACGCTTACGATACGCTATGGGGCGACTATTTCAATATCGCTACGTTGCACACACGTTTTACGCCAGCAACAGCAAGCGTACAGAAAGCGACAATCCAAGCTACGTTAGGCGCCAACCTAAAGCCTGATGGCACGATGCTTTATACGTATGATAACGATACAACTTTGACCGTTGGCGCTTCTGGTTACGGAGGTGCCCGGTACACCCAAGTCTTAATTCAAGCCAAGCAGGTTTACGACACAACACTTACGGCGTCTATTAGCCTGTTCGTCATGCGCCAAGCATCGCCACAACGCTCCATAGCGATGACGGCGGATAACGTGACAATCAACGGTAATCCCGTCTGGCACGCCGGCAACGACGGGCCGGGAACGGGGCTGAATGCCGACGTGCTCGACGGCTACCAGGCAGCGCAGTTCGCGCTGTTGACCGGCGCTACATTTACCGGCTCGCTGTTATCGACCAGCAGCGTTGGCTACGACTGGAGCGAACTGACGCCTGTCAATAACTGGGTAAACTACGGTGGAACTGCTGCTACGCTAGGCATTAAGCGGTTCGGCAACATGGTCAGCGTCAAAGGGCGCATCCGTGCTAATGCCGCTATTGCAGCGAACGTAGCAGTCAATACTGCATTGCCAACGGAATATCGACCTGCGTATGCTCGACTGATTGGGTGTTTGTGTACAGTGGCCGGCACAAGAACAATTGGACGCGTCATCATCAACACAAACGGACTTATTTCGCCACAGGAAAATTTCAGTCTGAACGACTGGGTTTCACTGGAGTTCACCTATTTTACAGGAGGATAATATGCCAACCTACGATCCGGCGCTCTACGCCGATCAACTTTCGGAAGTGCCTGTCGAGACGGAAGTAGCGATGACGGTGCTTCAGATTCTCAAAGAACTGCGCGGCACGCTGGCGCTGCTCGGCGGGATGCAGCAGACATGGAACCTGAACGGTATCCCCGACATGGTGCAGGCGGCGATCACCAACAACGAACTGTTGGCCGGCCACTCACCGCAAGATTGGTATCGGTGGGGCGTCGTCTTCACGGAGCTTCAGACGTGGTTGCAGACGCCGATTGCGTCGATTGAGGCGACGCCGATGCAGGTGCTGATGAAGCGGTACACAGCGCAAACTGGTTGATTTTGTATTCTTATAGGCATATAATACACCGTGACCATACGGTTTTGTCGGTCAAAATATGCCTGTAGGAATAAGTTGCCCGCCAAGATCGGCTTGGCGGGCGTGGGGGACGGCGCAGAATCGTCCCCACAAGTGTTATCGCACAGGAGATGGAGATCATGCGCAGACAGACGATTTTGGTGGTAGCGGTGACGTTGCTCTTGTCTTTAGCTGGCGTCAGCGTCGTGTGGGCACAGACGACGCCTGACGCGCCGATGGCGCCGCTGTACCTGCCTGTCGTCACGACAGGTGACGATGTGGTGAGCGTTACGAATGTAGACGGTGAGGTTGGCGCGGCGGCTGTGCTAGAAGGCCAGTCGATCACGCTGGCCGCCGGGGAACAGGTGACGGCGTTCTGCCCCGGTGGGACGCTGCGCGTGAGCCGGCCAGCTACGGGCGGCGCGCGCGATACGAGCCGGGCGATCCTGCGCTGTGTGGTGGCAGCGACAGCCACACCGACGAGTACGCCGACAGCGCCAGCAACCGCCACGCCGACGAATACGCCAGTTGTCGCGCCGCCCACGGCGACGCCGACGACGCCAGCCGGCGCAGTAAATGCGCCGAACTGGACGATCAGCACGGCGATGCGCGACGAGCTTGGCATGGCGCCGGCGACCTACAGCCAGATCACGGCGGATGCAGCCGGCGGGCAATTCGACCGGGAATGCACCGAAGCGGAGCACGACGCCACGCGCTGGCACACGCTGCTCAACTATGCCGACGATGACCAGCCAGGCGGATCGTGTCATTTCGATCATCATCACGGCGACAACCCGCACGCCGTCAACGACATTTTTGGCGAGCCTGGCGCATGGTTCACGCGCGCAGGTCAATCGATCTCTTACCCGTGGCAGACCTATCCGGCGCAGCGCGCCAGCGACCCGCCTGGCATGTATCCTGGCTTGCTGGAGAACGAGTACAAGCACGAGGGGTACTTGTGGGTAGTGCGTCGCAACCAGCCCTGTAACGGCGGCGCGTGCGTGACGGATTTTCGACTTCAGCATCACTTCCACGGCAACCTCGACGGCGGCGTGGGAATGCACTCGGCCTCCTTCGAGGGGCGCGTTTGTGACGACGCCAGCCGGCCAGAGACGTGCGGCATTGTGCGTACTGGCGGTTGGTTGGACTACGGACATCTGATCGCACCGCGATCCAATGAAGATTGCTTCCAGGCGCGACAGGATCGCTTCCCGGACATCTGGATTCCGGTAGCATCCGACAACCTTCCGTACCGCCAACTTGACCAGGACGCGCCTTTTGATGAGTCGCGCTGCCACAAGGTATTGAGCGCGCAGGAAGTGGCGGCGGGGCCGATTCAGTTCCGCAGCAGCGGGCCGGCGGTGGGGCCGGCGGAATGGTGGGCGCACGGCGCCAGCGATTTCCGCTTCCAGTTTGTGATGTTCGACCCGGTGGGTAACGTCAATCAGGATGGATCGTTCACCCAGTTTTGCGGCATGAACGATGTCAACTGCCGGTGGCGACACTCGCAATTCACGGCGCGCATCCAATACGTGCTGCCGTTGAACTCCTACTACTTCCCAGAGTATGGCGGGCAGCGGCGCGTCGATCTGCGCCTGGGGCAGCGGTTCCTCGACCGTTTTGGCGGCATCAACGGCAACTGTTCGATGGCGACAGTGGGCATGGACTGTATCCCCATCGAGTACAGCAACATCACCCTCCGCACGGCGATTGGGCAGGGGCTGGCCGGCTTTGTGCAGCAGCCGTGCAACAGTTGCCGGTCGATCAACCACGACATCACGCCGGCGGGTATGCCGTCGTGGGTCACGTATGTGTTCGACCACCATCGGTAGTTCGAGACGGGCAGGGAGCTATCTCCCTGCCCAATATATCTTTCAGGAGGCAAGTCAGTGAAAGTAACGGTCACGTATCGGGAGATTTTGGAAGCAATGCCGGCGCTCGACAAGCTGATGGGGCGCGAGTTCAAGCCGCCGGCCACGCCGGTCAAACTGGCGATCCTTCACCGCATTGTGGCGCCGGTACACCAGGACATCCAGACGCGGCGCGAGAGCATCGTCATGGCAAACGCCGACAAGGACGAAGCCGGCGAGATCGTGTGGTTAGACAAGGAAAAGGGCACGGTGCGGATCAACGACGCAATCGAAGCGCAGATCAAGGCGCTGTTCGAGACGACGCACGACTTCGACGCGCCGGCCATCGGCCCGAACGATCTGGAAGTCATCGGCGGCAAACCCCTGACGCCGGCCGATCTGTACATGTTGGTTCCGTTTTTGAAGGTGGATTGACACGGGAGGTGTCTGATGACGGTCGATATGGAAGTGGTGTACGCTATGATCTCCGTGGTGCTGACGGCCATCGCATTGTACGCTGCGTGGGTGGGGCGGCAGTGGCTCGCCGCCAAGATCGGCGCAGAGAACCTGCGTGAAGTCGAGCAGTATGCAGTCAAGCTGGTCGAGGCTGCCGAGCAGATGTCTAAGAGTGGGCAGTTGCAGGCGGACTTGCGGTATCGGTGGGTAGTAGAGCGACTCCAAGCGCGCTTCAGCGACTTGGACGAAGACGACATCAAGGCATTCATCGAAAGCGCCGTCTTTTGGCTCAAGGAGGCAAACTCGCTCGTCAACCGTATCGAGATCGAGCAGAAGTAACCAACCGGACGCTGGTCTTGCAGCTTAGCGCAGAGGGGCAAGACCAGCCATCCCCAAGCCGGGTTGTCCGGTGGAAGGCACTATGAAAATCCTACTGATTGCGCCCGAAAATCACGATCTCAGGACGCTACCTGAGATTTCCTCGATCACGATCTCGCACAACGTGCGTCTGCTGATCGAGCGGGTCACAACCCGGATGTTGTTCGATCTCTGCGCCAGCGAGCGGTACGACGTGCTGCACTTTGCCGGGCACGGCGGGCCGGACGGCATTCTTCTCAGCGACAACGTGTTGCTGTCGGCGGATGAAATCGCCACCCTGTCGCGCATGAGCGGCGCGCGTGTGCTCTTTTTCAACGCTTGCTCGACAGGCCGGCTTGCGGCATACTCCATCCGGCACGGCGCGGCATTCGTTTTCTTTGCGGTGGTCGATTTGGAAGACGACAAGGCATGGTCGAAACCGACAGCGTTCTACCGCAACGCCACAGACACCAGCGACGCGTCCTTACTGGCGGCGCTGGCGGTTGCGGACGCCGGCGATAGCGACTACGGCTACATGGTCTCCCCGAACCTGATCATCCGCTACATCGACAAGATTGCCGAGATGCAAGCGCAGATCGACCAACTATCTGCGCAGTTCGAGAAGATGGAGAAGGAAACATTGGCGCTTACCATCGACAAAAACCGCCTGATGCGGTCGATCATGTTCTACATGGTCGCGTTGTCGGTGGTCGTAGTGATCATCTACGCGCTGAGCGTGTTTGGAGGTAGACAGTGAACTGGGCAATTGTTTCGATTGTGGCGCACGTCATGTGGATCGCCTGGCTGATGGCGATTATCGTGTCGATTCACGTTATCGACGGCGGGTGTATCCGCTTCACGCATCGCCCCGTGCTGATCGTCGGGCTTGGCGCCACCGTGATGTGGTTTATGTTTCTGGCCGTCTCGACCGTCGCCGGCCCGATCACGCGCGGCGACATCGCCATCCTGATCCGCGTCACAGAGGCGACGGCCGCGTTGCTGATGTGGACGTGGTTTGCACTGATGGTCAAAGCGGCGCGCCGGCGCATGGTCTTCGTCGTTACAGGAAGTCGAGCTTGAAGCGGCGATTGGCCGGCGTGAAAGTGAGAGCCAGCGACTCGGCCTTGTCGGGCGAGCGCCGCAATTGCGCCTTCATGTCGTCTTTACTCATCACCAGGATATTGCCCTTGCGGTCGCGCCCATAGGTTGGCGCCAGAAGTTCCTCACGTAGTTCGTCATCGGGAGGCAGCATTGCGCCCTTATCGGTGCGCAGCCACTCACGCACCGACCACCACAACTGGTCGCGCAGCGCGACGAACTCCCCTAGTTCCTCTTGACCTTGCTTCGCTTTCTGGTCTGGTTTCTCGGTCACGCGCACACCGATCACGCGCACCTTGTGGCGCAGCCGGCGATTGATCAGCGGCGGCGCACCCGCGCCCAGACCGTTTGCGTCCACACAGATGCGCGCCACGGAGACGCGCTCGTTCTGCGAGCGCGGCAGCGACATGAGAATATCCACCGTCCTATCGGCAGTCACGCCCAGATCGACGCCGCCCCACGTGTACGAGCGCCCCACGAAACCGCCCCAGCGCGGCGTCAACACATTCGAGTCAACGCCGAAATCAGCCACGTCCAGCCCGATGATCGGATTGATGCCAAGCGGCGGGCCTTCACCGAAGCGGGCAACGTAGGCGTGCCAGCGCGTGATCGCCGCGTCGATCCAATCGTCGGCAATCAACTGATTGTCGCCTTGCGGCGGGTACTCGCCAAAGGTCATGTACCACAGCGAGTTCTCCGTCACCTTGCGCCAGCCGGCATCCAGAGGTAGATAGGGGCGGCCATCCTTGCCGACCGTCACGTGGCCGGCAAGAAAATCGGGCACCTGAAAGCACTGGCTGTCGGGCTGCTCGTTGGGCGAAAGCGGGCGCGACATCTCCTGGATGCGGCGCACGGTCGTATCGCGATTGACGGCGCCGGGCATCAACTCTTTACCGGTGATCACGTTCGGATGGCTAAGCGCACTCAATTGGATCACATTGGCGCGGCGGTCGCGCGTCATCTGCCAGACCGGGCCGGTCTTCTGGCGTGGATTGAGCATGATCAACATGCGCGCAAACCCACCCGACATACACCCCTCGATGGCGCGATAGATTTCCGAAGGCACCGCGTCGCCCTCGTCCACGATAAAGAGCAAATAGGGCGCGTGTTTGCCAGAGAAGCGCGCTTCGCGTTCGTTGGGCTGCGTGTTGAGCGGAATCGTGACGCCGGTCAGAAACTCGACTGGGGAACGCTCCAGATGCATCAAAGAGCGTCGATCATCGTTGAATAACGTCGGGTGCTTGCCGACTACATTGGAAATCTCGCCCCACAGCAGCCGGCGCAGATTGTCTTCAGGCGGCGCGGCGGTCGTGTAGACCTGCGCGCCGGGAAAGCACTTGTAGAACCACACCGCAATGCGGGCGGCGCTGTGCGTGTTGTGCGTGACGATGCAATCCTGCGTCAGAAACAGACGATCTTCCGCCTCGACGCGGATGCAGACGCTATCTATCGCGCCGACATAGATAGCAGACTCGACAATCCGCTCGATGCGCTGCGGTCGCCACTGAGCGATCTTGTGTGGCACGGTGAACGGGCAAAACGGCACACGAATCGCAAAGTGCGACGCCGCGCCTGCAATGCGGTGATCTTTCGGCGGATTATCTGGCAAGGGAAGCATGACGCCGCCGAGGGTGTTGACCAGGGTGCGCAACTGGCGCTGCTTGGCGGCGTCCGGTTCAGCGTACACACAGTTACCTTCGTCATCGATGTAGCCGTAGGCGTCGAGGATGCCGGCCAGGATGGTGCGGCGCTGGTCGATGCTGCTGAACAACGCCGCGTGCGGCAGCGTGTCGGTGGAGTGAGCGGCGAACCAGACGCCCATTGCGTGGGGGGCGGGCAGGGACGCGGCGGGAAACTCGACAGGATCGCAAATGGGAATGTGCAGGCGCTGGTCGAGTTGGTCGATAATCTGGGCGGTCGTGAGGATTTGATCGCTGCCGTCGTACTGCTCGATCTGCCATAGATGATCTTCGCTGCAATCAACCCAGGCGCCATCGCTGAAGTAGAGCGTGTAGGTCGGTTGCAACCCTTGCGGGAAGACGCCGGTCACGCGCGTGGGGCGGCCATTGCGCCCAATGACCAGATCGCCTACAGCCAGATTACCGATGGGGCGATAGCCAGTGGGCGTGAGGACAGGCGTATCGACCGGCAGACTCTTGCCGGTGGCATTGGCGGATTGCGCGACCGTGACAGGGTTGCTGTAGACGGAGTTCATCACCGTGATCACATCATCGGTGAAGGTGTCGCCTAGCACTTCGCGCCCGAACGCGGCGGGATCGGACTGGTAGCGGTAGAACTTGGAACGATCTTGCTTGGCGCGCGTTCCTTTGCGGGCGCGCTTGCGCGCTTCAGCCATCGCATCGCGCAGCAGGGCGCTGACAATGCGGTCATCACTCAGGATCGGATGCTTCGAGTTGCTCGACAAGAGCATTCACGGTCTCCTCGAACACCGTGTCGGGGTCAAGGCCGGCGTCGGTCAAGGCTTCGCGCCACTGCTTGACCATGACTTCCTTACTATCGGTGGGCATCTGCAAGGCACGGCGCATGAGCTTGAACGCCATATCAATGTGCTTGTTGACATCAGCCTCGTCAAACTCGGTGGGATTGGGGCGCATCGCCATCATGCCGAGTGCCCGGTCTAACAGCGTGTCGCCGGCCTCGTACTCCTTGTCGCGCAGCGCCGCCTGTTTGGTGCGGATGGCGGCCAGGCGCTTGCGGTACACATCTTCATCGAATGCGGCGGCGCGTTCGGCCCAAGTCTTCGAGTGCTCAAAGACCGAACCGACAGGCTTTTGACCTTGTGTGTCGCGCCCATGCACCCAGTCGTAAAAGTGGATCGGTACGCTGATGCGATTGTACGCGAGTCGGACAACCTTGCGTCCGCACTTTTCCTGCCAACGCACATACGCTGCTGCAACCCGGCGCGGCGGCGGTTGATCCAGGTACGCATAGACAAACGCCTCGTAGCTTATCGCCGTGTCCCAGGGCTGTTTCTCCCATAGATTGGGGCTTTCCTCGATCTCGATGTGCGGTTCGTCTTTCGTTTTGGTGGATTTCTTGAGTCTAGCCATTACTCTAGCCTTATTGACAATTCATGTACTGTATAGTAGAATTTTATTCTGTCGGGCATAATTTCTGACGATTTATACACTACTAGAATAATCTGTAAGCGGAGGATAGTCAAGCATTGGACGCAAAACCAGTTTGGGGGATGACACGCAGCGAGTTTCGGGCATTTGCCGAGGGGCAGGGAGATGCGCGTGATCCTGCGCGCCGGCCGTACTCGATTGGCGACTACGACCTACCGGCGCGGATTGTTGTGGAAGATCGGGTGTACTCGTTTTGGTACGCCAGTCGCCACAGGCGCGGCACGCAGATGAGCATGTCGAATCGGCTCTACGTTGCGGGGCCGGGACTGCGCGCGTCCAAGACGGCGGCGGGATCGATGAGCAACGCCGATGCGACATTCTTTCTGCGCAATGTGCGCCGCGCCGAAGTGTGCCGGGCGCTGGCGATGGGGTTGCCAGTGCCGGCGGAAGTGCTGCGCGAGTTTCCGAAGTTGATCGAGGAAGGTGCGCCGTGCAGATAGTACCAATCGGGTCTGAAATCGACATTCCAGAGCGGATCGCTGTATGCCCGATCTGCGGCGCTAAACTGATCGTGGAAAGCATTGACGAGTGGGAGGAAAGCGAGGACGATGACCAGTTTTGGATTGTCAGCGAGACAGGATTGCACTTAACTTGCTCATCTTCGCCGTCACTTGATAGCGACAATTGGGATGCGTGGTTCAATTGGCATTTCAGTATGCCCTACGTGGATTGGCTGCCGATTGAGATGCGCGTCACGCAGATGGTGCGTGAGAGAGTTCGCTTTGTAGAAGCAAGAGAAGCATCGTGCAATCCGCCTGTTGTTTCGATAGAATTGCCAGGCGTGCCGGATTGCCAGCCGGCGTTGTTCGATGCGGGCGATTGACATTTCCTACACTGTATACTATCCTGTATGAAAGTGATATATCCATGAAGATTCAGGGGTCAGACGCAATGGTTTTACTGTTCGACAAGCGGTGGCGAAAAGCCGCCCAGTGCCTGGAAGACCAGGGCTATACGATGAAGGTGCGTGAGGGGCTGGTTGTCGTGCCGGCGATCTTCGAGAAGCGTGGCGCCGAGACGCTCTACCTCGTGCGTCCGCTGCTCGATAGCCTCTACCACTACGCGCCGGTTGCGGAAGCCGGCATCGCCAGTGCGTGCGGATTGATCGACGCTGGCGAGGACGGTGCACTGTTTTTCTATCACGGCGCCGATGTGCAGCCGCCGTCCGATTGGCGGTGGGTGCCGCGCACGTGGCGCAGCCGTCCCAAGCTCGGTTACGGCGTGCGCGATGCTGCCGAACATGCCGGCGTATCGAAGAACTCGATCAAGACGGCCACTTACCGAAATGGCCGCGTGCCCCTGAGCGCGGCGCAGATGGTGGGTGGGAAACGTATCGTCATGTTTGATGAGGAAGGGCTGGCGACCTGGATCGAAGGCCGGCGCCGTGGCCCGTCACGCGGCAAGAACTTCCGCACCCGCGCCCACCTGGAAACGGCCAGCAAGACCCGGCTGGCGCGGATCATCCGCACGGACATCGAACGCGGCGACGCTGTACTGGCGCAACGGCTCGCCGGCGCAGTCGAGCCGTTGAACGGACGCAAAGCGCCAGAGATTATCAAGGCGATTGCGACGCCAGCCGGCCTCGATTCCGTCATGGCGTTGGCGCTGCAACTGGAGCGTGCGGCGCTGATCGATGTCGCCGCGACCGAGTAGGCAAACATCGGATTGACCCCTGGCGGACAAGATGTTGATCTTGTCCGCTTCTTTTTGCCATCAGATATTCTTGAGTGAATGAATAATGCGTATTGACATTATTTACACTGTACGGTATTATGATTGTGTAATTTTTCGCCAAAAAGGAGGTGACGCACAGGAAAGACGGTAGAGGGGTGCAGGCGGGTAGGGTCTCAGGGAAATTGCACGCACGTTCCCGCCTGCACCACGATTGAAGAAGTCGGCAATTGAAAGAAAGGGAGGTGTAGGGGTGACGCACTACGCAATTTCTCGGATTGGCACGACCGTTGCCGAGGTGACGGTCAAGGACGGCGTGGTAACGCCGGTCAAGGCAATCATGGGCTTCGATGTGGATTTGCTCGACGTGAGCCGGCTTTTCGGCAGCGTCGAAGCGGCGGCGCGTGCGGCTTTGCGCGTGCTTGAACAAAACCAGGGCGGAGGCAGTTTCACTATCACGCGTTTGAGCCTGGAGCACCTGGCCGGCGCGGTGGCGGATCAGCCGGTCGTCAAACGCAGTGGCCGGCACGGGCGCCGGTAGGAGGAAGTATGCTCGACAGATGCCCGATTTGCGGGGAGATCAGATTGTTCAACCACAAGTGCAAGCCGCGTTGGGCGGTTTTCCTCGACATTGACGGCGACCCCGCCAGCATCTTTGCGGATGATGAACAGGCGGCGGTCGTAGAGTACGCAAGCGAACATGATAACGGCGACTATCATCTGCTCAACGGCGGCGAGCTTGACGTGCGCGTCTGCACGTGGGGCGAGTGGCAGGAGATCACCGACTTGGAAAACGAAGACGCCACGAACGCAGTTATCGCCAAGCTGCCGCGTTATCGCGCCACGGGCTACTTGGTGCCGGAGTACACGGCAACCAGGATCAAGGAGGTTACACATGCCGAACTCTGAATTGTGGGGAGCGATTGTCCTGTTGGCAATCGCGCTGGCGGCGGCGATTGTCCTATGGGCGTCGCTGTATCGTCGCTGGCAGCAACAGTTGCAGGAGAATAGCCTTCTCCGACTGGACAACGAAAAGGCGTGGATGTCCGCACAGTACTACCGCGTCCAGTTCGAGGACATGGAACTGCGCCAGCGTCACCTCGATGAACTTCACCGCCGGCAGGTCAACGAACTCCAGAAGGCGTTGACCGTCGTGCAAGAATCGACCACCCGGATTCGACATAATGAAAATGATTGACTTTCAGATGGCGTATAGCCGGCTGGCGAATGCGTACTATGCGGCGATGTCGCGTGGTGCGTTTACGCCCGGCAGCGATTCGCGGTTTGTGCTGGCCGGCGACACGGCGCCGTTGCTCAACCTGACGCCAGAGCAGTTGCAATACCGGAAGGTGTTTGGCGTGCGGTTAGTCAAGGACGACGCGGCGCCGGTTGGGGTGGTGCTCTTGCGTTGGCGCATCGGGAGCGTGGAACTTCAGATCGACGTGATGCTGAGCGTCGAGCAAGGAGTCGATCATGGCGGTGCTTAACTACACCACGACCATCGACCCACACAAGAGCGTGGGCGAGATTCAGAAACTTCTTGCCGGCAAAGGTGCGCGTGGTGTGCTTGTCGGGTACGACGATGCCGGCAACCCCGTCTCACTGGCGTTCGAGATCGCCGCGTCGGGTGCAATCTTCCGCTATCAGTTGCCGTGCCGCCATCACGCGGTGTGGAAGCAACTCCAGCGCGACCCGCGCACAACGAAGGCGCAGCGCACCGAAGCCCAGGCGCTGCGCGTGGCGTGGCGGATTCTCAAAGATTGGGTGGAAGCGCAAATGGCGATTGTTGAGGCGCAGATGGTCGATCTGCGGGAAGTGTTCTTCGCGTACAGCTTGACCGACACTGGGCAGACGATGTACGAGCGGTCGGCTGGTCTGCTGACCGGGCCGGCGGAAGGTAACGGGTAGGAGAAATGCTCACAGTTCGTGACCTTCACCACAAGGCAATGCGCATCGCGGATGACGCGCACATACTCCGGCATTTTGGCGACACGGCTGCGGCGACAAGTCGATTTGCCGAGGCCGCCGAACTGGAGCGCCAGGCTTTCGAGTTGCTGCCGGCTCCACCCGAAAGCGAACCGACCTGGACGATCATAGCGATCTCAGTTTCGAGTCTCTACCTGAAAGCCGGCAATTTCGAGAAAGCGCGCCTGTACGCATCGCAGGTGCTCACCGATCCAGGGGCGCAGCCATCCAAGTATCACCGTGACATGGCTGCGGAGATCATCGCTGATTGCGAGAAAGGCGAGGTGACGGAATGCTGGTGAAAGATCGTCAGATTTACGTGCGCTTCGTGGTAAAGCGTCTTGACACTGGCGCGTCGCTGGCTGCCTTCAACGTGACGCTCGACGTGCCGGATGGCACCAGCCGTAGCGAAGTCGAGAAGCACATCGACCACCTGCGCGTGCAGGCGATCCGCGACACGATTGCCGTTGACGAACACGTGTGGTCGGACATCCCCGAAGACGAAGCTGTGCGGCGCGACACGTTCGGGCGCCCGGATGCGCTTTGGACGGGTGCGATTTTAAGCGGGAAAGGGGAGTAGCCGTGCGCCGATCTGATTATGAAATCCTGCATGTGTACGCGCCGGTCACGTGGCACGACGAAGCCGGCATTGTCGGCACGCGCGATGCGTTGGTCGCGTTGCGCGCTGCCATCGATGACGCGCTTGCCAATCGCCAGTCAACCTTCGAGACCTTCGTCGCTGACGGCGAGGGGTACGACCTGCACGTCGTTTGCGTGGAGCCGGAAGATTTGGATGGGATCGAGTACCCGTACACCCATCCGTTTGCGCAAAGCCACCTTGCACCCTGGACGGAGCTTCTGGCTGTCCCGCCGAGCGTGAACCATGCGCAAACCTGACCCAGAGCAGCAACGGAAGATCATCGTCGGCAAAGGCATTTGCACGCCGATCCGCGGCGCGGTGCTCACGGCGCTGCAACCCTACGGTGTGCGCTTCTCGATGCGCACCTACGGACGCGGGTTAGGTGGCGAGATCACGGATGATGGTGTGAGTGGGGCGTACATCTACATTGCCGAGATTGTCGTGCGTCAACGCGCGGCGGCGTGGACGGAATACCTGTTGTGCCGCACGACGCAGTTTTCGTTGCTGTCGAAGCCTATCGACAAACGCAACATGAAGTGGGCGGCGCGACACAACGGCGTCATGCCTAAAGCCTGGGTTGAGCCAGGTTGCAAAATCAAGCAGCCGGGACAGGGCAAGCCGGCCAGAAAGCAAGCGGAACAGAAAGCGTGGTGGCAATTGTGGTGAATCGGATCATCGTGGGGGATGCGCTCGACATCGTAGGGCGTGAGGGCGGCGTGCTGCTGCACCAGGTCAACTGCATCCGCGCGGCGGGCGCCGGCATCGCGCTGCAAATTCGACAACGCTGGCCGGCGTGGTACGAAGCGTATCGCAACGACGACCGCAAGCTAGGCGACGCGACGATCTTCCGCTGCCAATCGTGGCCGGCGGCGTGGGTGGGCAATCTCTACGCTCAATTCACGGTCGGGCGCGGCAGCCAACAGACGGCATACGATGCGTTACGCCAGGCGCTAGTCGCAATGAGCGAGACGTTGGATAACTCGACAATCGGCGCGCAAGTCTATGTGCCGTTCGGTCTGGGCAGCGGACTCGGCGGCGGCGATTGGTCGATGGTGGCGCGCATCGTTTCCGAGACGATGCCGGATGCGTTGATTGTGCGCTTGCCGGACGGCGTGCGCAGAAAGTAAGGGTAGAAGAAAATGCAGTTCGTCAATGTACCAGGGGGAGATCGCGTCTGCCTGAGCAAAGAGGACGCCATCGCAATGATCGCACCGGGCGAAAGCGTCCACGTGGTGAGCAACGTCGGCAACATCTTCATCGGTGCGGATTGGTTACGCGCCGACGTGATTGCGCAAATCTACGAATGCGTCCCAGAAGAAGCCGGCCCAATCGCAACCGCGGAGGGTTACGGCCTGGTAATTTACGTGGACGGCGCACCGTACTTCGTGAAGACGGTCAAACAAGAGGATCGCGGTCAGGCTTCCTGATCGCCGCCGATATGCCTACGGGCATAAAGCGGTGAATGATCGGCGGATTTTATGCGCGGTGTAATTAGTGCTAATAAGGCATAGCAAAAGAGTTTCTGGGAGTGCATCGCGCGAAAATGCCCGCTACGGGGCGTGAGAGGGTCTACACGGCGTTTCGAGGTCACGCGAGATCAAAACTACGCGGGACGCGCGCGAAGTGGCCTTGCAGCCCGTCTGTGAAGGTCGATTTTTGGAGGGTGGCAAATGAGCGTTTTTCGGGTTGGGGACTGGGTGAAAATCGATGCCAGCGTGCTTTCCGGCGCGCTCGTGGATCAGCTTGGGCGCGGGCGCACCGCCGAGTACACCGGGCGCGTGGTCGAAGCGCCGGCGTCGAATCGTGAGCGCGTACGCGTCGCGGTCGATGGCGGCGACACGCTGTGGTTCGACGCCGATGTACTGTCGGCTAACCCTCAATTTAGCATACTGTGATTTATGTCGAACGGAGAAAGCAAAGCAATGAATAGCACGCACCCGTTGCCGGCGTTCCTGTCGGCGTCCGTTCCGTTGCTGATGCGCGAACTGAAAAGCGCCGGCGGGCCGACGCCTGAACAGTTCGCGTCGCTGTCTGAGTTTTCGCAGGTGCTCGGTGAGCGCGGCGATGCGCTGCTCTTTGGCGGCAAGACAGGGGAGGCGTCGCAGTTGGCGAACCAACTGGCGCACAGCATCGCCGTGCTGAGTTTCGTGCCGGGCGGGATCAGAATCTTCGGTATGCACTTCGAGGCCGCCAGCGGCAAGTACGGCGTCATCGAATCAACGTTCAATCGCAAAGCGAAGGAGTCTTTATGAAGTGGGTCGTGTATTTTCTGTTGCCCTGGACGGTGCTCGTCGGCATGGTGATGCTGTTCCGCGCATATCCGGTCGAGACGACTTCTGTTGTCGCCTTGATCGCCGGCACGTTCGTGCTGAAACGGTGGGCGGATGAACGCGTCTACCCGGAGCCGGATACTGTGCGGTTGCGCGTGTACGAAGACGGCACGGCGATTGCCAGCTACGAAGGCGAGATGACCGGCGACGAGTTCGAGTCGTTCCGACGCCGCGTGGCGCAGTTCGTCAGCACGGCGCAGCAACCCGCTTCGCAGAACGTGACGCCACAAGCGATGACGTTGAGCTTCGACCAGGCGCTGACCGTGACGCAGTTGCGCACCCTGTTGGCAAGTTGGCCGGAAACCGACGCCGACGGTTTACCGGTCGAAGTCTGGATCGAAACCGGCGTGAATCTGTTCTCCGCCGTGATCGAAGTGAAGCCGTTGCGGAATGGCGCGGTCTTGACGTTGGCCGGCGCTGCGTTCAAGGAGGAGGAGTAGGTGGACATCATTTCGCCTTTTGCAACCCTGATTGGTTTGGCGAAGCACGGCCGGCTGCATCGCATCGAGTGGGTTGGCTGGAACGGCTACCGCGTAAGCAGCCTACTGCGAACGTACAGGATTCATTTTTACGAAGTCGGCATGTACACGCGCAACGGCGAGACGATCCGGTGGGCAAACATCAACCGCAAACAGGCGGCCTGGGCGGAATACATCCTATTGCGCGCTGGTGTGCCGCTGGTCAACAAACTAATCGATCCGCGCAACCGCGAGCGCGCCGAACGGCACGCCGGCGCACCGCCAGCCTGGGACGGAAAGAAGAAGCACACGGCGTCGCCGGTCGAAGTTATCTTCGACGCAATCGCCTGGGCAACGGGTCACGGGGATGGTCTTCAGCCGGCAGCGCCGCGCGGCAAAGCCGGCAAAGAAAGAAAGGGAAGGTGACAAGTGGCAGAAACGAAGATCGAGTGGACGCACCAGCGCAACCCGGATGGCACGGTGACGCCTGGGTTTACCTTCAACCCCTGGGTGGGTTGCCAGAAGGTAAGCTCTGGCTGCAAGCACTGCTACGCCGAGACGCTGATGGACACGCGCTACGGCAAGGTGAAGTGGGGGCCGGCTGGCACGCGCGTGCGCACCAGCGACGCCAACTGGCGCAAGCCGTTGACATGGAACCGGCAAGCGGAAAAGGAAGGCCGGCGGTTGCGCGTCTTCTGCGCGTCGTTGGCCGATGTCTTCGAGGGTCGCGAAGAAGTTGCACCGTGGCGCGCTGACCTGTTCGAGTTGATTGCGAAGACGCGGATGCTCGATTGGCTGCTGCTGACCAAACGTCCAGAGAATATCGAGCCGATGCTGCGTGCCATTACTACGCCGGGTGGGACGCTAGACGCTTGGCGCCTGTTGGAAACGGGCTACTATTCCAACGTCTGGCTTGGTACGTCGGTCGAGAACCAGGAAGCCGCCGACGAACGCATTCCGAAGTTGCTGGCGGCGCCGGCAAAGGTGCGCTTCCTGTCGTGCGAGCCGTTGCTTAGCCCGGTCGATTTGATCCGGTTGAATGGAGTGCTAGTGCGCAAGCAAACGCACGCAATCCTCGATGATCGTGGGACATACGGCATGGCGAACGAATCCGTGCGCTTGCCTGTTGGCGAGACTGGTATCCACTGGGTAATCGTAGGCGGGGAGTCTGGGCAGCAAGCGCGCCCGATGAACCCGGAATGGGCGCGCTTGCTGCGCGATCAATGCGTCGATGCCGGCGTTCCCTTCTTCTTCAAGCAGTGGGGCGAATGGGGCGATCCCATCTCAATTACGGTAACTGGGCGGGCGCGTGCCGGGTGGTATGAAACGCCGCCCGAAGGGGTGAATCGGCACGAGTTTTCCGGCACAATGGTTGGCGATGTCGAGTTGCGCTCCTTGAGACCAACGGTTTACCGCGTCGGTAAGGCCGCAGCCGGCCGACTGCTCGACGGGCGCGAGTGGAACGAAACGCCGTAAGCGTAGGCGACAACGCATAAGAAAGGATTGCCCGATGATTTTGGACAAAGAGAACGTAGCAGAACTGTGGCAGGTGGAAAAAGCAAGAGCCGATCTGTTGGCGGCTGAGCTTGAGCGCGTTCGCATTGCGCTCGATGGGTACGACGATAGTGACCTGGCATCGCTGGCGCGGACAGTCATGCGTCAGAACGAAGCGTTGCGCGCCGACAACGAGCAATGGCGCAATGCCATCGAGACGCCGCGCCCGATTCCGCCGGCGCTTGAGATTGCACGCAGCGTCGAAGCCGCGCTTGCTTTGCTGCAAAACGTCGATGCCGAGGAGCTTGCTCACGCAGCATTCTTCGCCGGCCACACCGCCGGCTATCGCGAGGGATACGGAAACCGACGATTGGCTGACGCTTCAAGAAAGGAGCAATCATGATTCTGTGGAAAGCAACGTTGCGTCCGCACCAACTGGAACTCGGCGCGTCGCTTGTGGTGTACGCGCTCTCTGAGACACCAGAGGGAGCCATGAGAGCGGCGAAACGACAAGGCGACCGGATACTGCATGAGCGAATGCGCCGGCCAGGTGATCTGGAGGGCATCGTAATCGAGTCGCGCTGCGACTTCGAGCGCCTTGAGCGGTTGTCGAGCGACAACAACCTGATCTGGGACTCAGCGCCCTACTACCCCTACCTGGCAGGTAGGGGACAGTACGAACTGCAAGGCAGAGACGGTGACTATCTGAGTTTGTGGCAGGTTGAGCTTTCACCAAACAAACCGCAGATGGCAATGGAGATGCAAGTCAACGTCGTGGCCGGCGACATTCAGACGGCGCTCGTATACGCCAAGCGGATTGCCGAGGCAGAGTTCGCACACTTCGAGGATGACGACGTGCAGTACACGCCGACCAGCGCAACGCTGTTGGCGAGTTGCGTGCAGGTGGCGACAGGAGGGGCATAGCATGTACATGCTGGAACGGCACTACGACGCGCTAACAAAAGGCTTGCCAGATCGCACCCAACTACAGGCGGTGAACATCACGAACGCCGCCACGTGGTTCTTCGATGACACCAAGAATATCATCGTGGAACCGTTGATGCTTGAAACTCCGCACAAGGTTTTTGCCTGGAAGTGGGATGGCGACTTTCCCGCCGTCATTCCACCCTTCCCTGTGACATGGATGGAGTACAAGATTCCGAAGTGGATCAGCGACATAGTTGACGCCAACGGTGTCTTCACGGAAGTCGGAAACAACATCGACACGATGGGATACCTGATTCGCGCCGAACCGTTGCAGTCCGAGTATGGGTGGTTGATTACCTGGGAATCTTGGCGGATGCTGAACGCGCGCTTGGAACGGATGGAGCGCAAAACAGGACATTTGGGTCGCTGGTTCGATGGATGGGAAGGATCGCTCCATCCCTGGTGGAAAATGACGGCAAAATGCACCCGGCAAGGGGAACTTATCACCGACAGCATCTTGTACGAGTTCGATGAAGATGGCGACCATTTTGTAGAAACCGAGGCGACAATCGAGCAAAGACGCCAGGATACCGACGAAACGGAACACTGGTTGTACGGCTACGAGATTTGGGGCACGTTTCATCCCGTCCTGTTTGCCACCTCCTTGATGCACGCCAAGAATGTGCATCTTGTCGATAGCCCGCTGCCGCCAGCCGTTGCCAAGCGGCGACGGCGTGAAGGTAAACCCGCCATCACATTCAAGACGCTGACTATCGAGTCTATACGTAAGCAGGCGGCGACGGCGACCGATGGCGGCAATGTCGGCGCCAAGCGCGCAATGCACATTGTGCGCGGCCACTTTAAGGACTATCGCAATTCCGGCGGTCTCTTTGGAAAACACAAGGGGCTGTATTGGTGGGACATGCGCGTCGCTGGAGATGAGCACGCCGGCAAAGTGATCAAGGACTACAGGATTTAGCGACATGGACGATTTACATCTGGAGTTGTTGAGCTTATGGGACAAGCTGGATTCGATACCGGAGCCTGCGCCAAGCCATCGCAATCGGACGATGACGGCGTGGGCGGATGCAATCAGCCAGGTACGGAAGGGGCTGACAGTTGCGTCGAATCGGGCGTTGGCGATGCAGGTAGAGAACGCCAGGCTGCGGGCGCGAGTGGCGGCGTGGGAGAGTGCGGTGCAGACGGCGCGGTTGAATAATCCGTACGCGCTAGATGCGTTCACGCCGGTGACGCAAGACGACTGGGCACGACTATCTGATCTAGTGCTGGCCGAGCTTGGGCACGGTCTCGACCGGTACAGTGCGGCGATGATGGTGACGGCGTGGGACGGGTGTACGGCGTGGGACGGGTGTACGGCGGCGATTACAACGATGGCGACTGAGGCGATTGGCGATGAAGATGTCATCTAAGAAGCGTGCAATTCTGATGATCGTGCTGGCCGCCCTACTGCTGGCGCTGTACTTGCCGGCGCGTGCGTGTTGCGAGACGACGCCGCCGCTGACGCCAGACCCAAACCCACCAATCTCCTCCACGCGCAGCCCGGAACTATTTCTGCCGCTGGTTGCCGGCGGCGCCTTGATTGGTATCGAGATCGTCACGCCTACACCCACGAACACGGCGACGCCCACCGCAACCTCGACGCCAATCCCGCCGATCCATCCGACTCTGACCATCGTTACGCCGACGCCATAGCGAGAGCCGCCAAACTTCCGCAAGGACGCCAGGTGTATGTACCTGGCGTCCTTGTTTATGCATAATTGACATATATTATGCTGTATGGTATTATTTTACTGAATCGGCAATGTTTCATAATTCATCAGGGGGACATCATGGAAGAAGAAGGTGGTTACTCAGGCGTTTTCTATGTGATGCTGATTATTGGCATCGTCGGCGTGTTGGGTTTCTTTGTTGTGGCCGCCGGCGCCGCTGGCGGGATGTAGGAGAGGCGGCGTGCTGTTGAAATGCACCAGAGGCCACATGCACAGTTCGGATCGTCATGATCCGAACTGTGCCGACCGTGTAATCGGCGGCGTGTGTGGGCGTCGCACCGGGAAGAAGCAGTGTGGCGCAATCTTGCATTTGGTACAAGACGACAACGGCGCGTCGCCATCATTTGTGGTTGGTCGGTTGGATGCTGGTGCGTTGCGCGCTCACATTGCGCTGGACGCGCCGGTCGTCGGTCGCTCCAGACGGCGATTGGCGTTGTGCCGGCGCGATATGTTGACGCTGGAAGCATCTGGGATGGACGGCGCACAGATCGCCGCTTACATCTCGACGCGTGACGATCTGTGTGCGCACTGCGTCAGAATTTTTGCCGCCGTCTATGGGGGTGAGGCGTGAGACAGACCTACTACATCACGGCGCCACCCAACGCCAAACCCTGGGGACTGAAAGACGCGTTGGCCGAGTACAAGCTCGACATCAAGTACGCCGCCGAACTCTACTACACCAACGGCGCGACGCGGCGGGTACGCGACTTCGAGCGGTTCAAAGCGCCAGCGGAAAACTTGCTGCTACTGGCATCCTGGTCGGTCGTCATCGCTGGCGGCTTCCTGCTGCCGCCCGTGACATTTGTGGGCGCGGTCGCCACTGGCTCCGGGTTGGGCATGGCGGCGGGCGCGGCCGGTGTGGCCGCCGGCGTCGCAGTGGCGCCCAAAGGCCAGCCAGCGTTGATGTTGATCGAAGTGACCTTTCGCAACGTCACCGAGGATCGTATCAAGTGGGCCGAGTACGCGCTGGTGACGTGGTGCCTGCTCAACCGGTACGAACTGCGCGGCGATCTGGTCGAGGGACGTAATCTGACCTGGGCACAGAACCGGCTAAACCGGCAAGTGGCCGAAGGGCAAAAGCCGTCGATGCCGACGCCCTGGGGAAGCACAGCGGGCAAGCGCAAGGCCAGCGCCAAGCGCGCTGCGAAGGCAAACGCGCCAACAGCCGGCGCTGCAAAGCAGTTCGGCAAATGGCTTTGGGGCAAGTAAAACGGCGAATGATCGGCGGATATACAGGGCGGAAAGGTGTTGAAATGTCTGCTACCCAAATCAATCTACTGCCAGACGTACCACCGATGGGGACGCGTCTGATTGCTATCAATAATGCTAGTGTCGATCAGCGTGTGCGCTCGGAACTACTTGCACACGCACCGGAATGGGCGCGCTGGTGGACGCAAGACGCAAGCGGAGCCGGCCTCTACTGGGATCATCAGCCTGTGGCCGACTTGCTGTTCGGGTGTTGGGTGGCGGCGCCAGATCGCCAACGGAACCATCGGACGTTGCGGCGGGATATGCCGTTGGCTGGTGCGTGGCAGGACATATTGATCGAGGTGACGCGTGACTGACACCACATGCAGAATGTGCAGTGGAACTGGCAGCGTGGACACCTTTGGCTTTTACGGTGTGCCCTGCCCAGACTGCAACGGTACGGGCAAGCTGCCCGTCGCCTACGAATGGACGCACGAAGAACGCCCGTGCCGCTGTACGCCGTCCCACTGACCATTCTGCCACCGTTGCAGTGGCACGGGCATCTACAGGAGCGCACGACTACAGAGGGTGGCGCCGTCATCCTCTGATTCCTCAGAGGAGAAAGAACATGCCGACAGTAGCGTTTATCGCTCTTGAGGAATTCGACCGAGGCAACGCCGACGCTGCGCAAGCTCTCCTAGAGAGTCTACGCTCGCCGGCACGTTTCCAGATCGTCGGGCACTGGCAAGAAATCCGCCGCAACTGCCAGCGGCGCGTCACGCCGGAAATAGAACGCCGGCGCGTCAATGGGCTGAATGTCGAAGCATCCGGCGCGGCGCTAGATCGCTGCCTGCTGCAATCGCCTGACGGCTTGGGGCTACGTTGGTGGTTGTCCGGCGGATCGATCTTGGCCTACGGAATTTGCACGCTGGCGAATTGTCCGTTGGCGGCAACACAAGCAGAGGTGACGCGTGACTGACGGCATGGGATTCAAGACGCTCGTCTGGACACACGAGGAACGCCCGTGCCGCTGCACGCCAGAGCATCGGCCACACTGCCATCGTTGCGGTGGTAGCGGCATAGTGAAGTTGGCACGACTACGGAGGATCGACGATGCTACCACGGTACACCAAGCCACGCACGGCGCACCTGACGCCGCAACCGATCACCAAACAACAAGTGCTTGACGCCGCTGCGCACTGGCGCAGGATAGCCGACGATCACGCCGCCTTCGCTGACCGAGAAACCGCGCTCGGCCTGCCACGCGGTGACGTGTCCAGTTATCGGGCGCGCGCCAGGTTGTGGTATCAAGTGGCGGATGACTTGGAAGCGCAAGCGGAGGGGATGAAATGAATGAATTAGATGCACAAGCTCTACAAGAATTGCTTGACGCTCTGCCACGCATGAGCAGCGTGACGATCCGGGTCGCGTTCCAAGATACAAAAGAGTACTGGATCAGCTACGACGATGGCCGCGTCCGATTTATCCCAGGAACGCCATCCTACGGAACTATTAGCGATGGGTGCGAGCGGGCATTGCGGAATCTGCGCGATAGGGAAGTGACGCCGTGACCATCTACGAGTTTCGGCGCCTCCTCGACTGGTGCGACTGCACCAGGAATCGGGCGAACTGGGTTCAACGTCTAATCCTTGCGAGCGCCGCATACGATGCGCGCACTCGCGCCGGAATACTGGCATTGGTCGCGTGGATCGAGAGAGAGCCATGAAGCACTCCGCTCAACTTGACGACTACATCGCCGCCAACGAATCGGCCATCCGCACCAACCCACCGCGCAACAACCCGGCTTACGCGGATGATCCTATCGCCGTCTGGCGGTACTACATGCGTGTGTTCGGTTACGGTCTGGCCGGCTTCGATGAGAAGGAAGCGACAGACGCGATCAAGTTGCTCTACAGCCGGTGGTTTGTATTCTTGGAGTTCAACAGCAAGATGCCGAAGATCGACAACCACCTGTTTTTGGGCTGGATTCGAGATGCCATGCGAGAGGCGCAAGCCGGCGATGCGCGGCGCAAAGCTCAGCGATCCAAAGTTATCAAGGTCGAACAAGGCGCGCTGGCGTATGGAGACTGACGGCTTTCTGCGCCAGATCGGGCGCGTGCGGATGCCGGCCTCGACCGTGTGCGCACGGTGTGGGTCGGCGGTTGTCGAAATGGCGATCCGGGAAGATGGCGCGGTCAAGGCGTACTGCCTGGCTTGCGTGGAGCAGATGAAAGAGGAAAGAGCGCAGAACAATGACCAAGAAATCCTATCTCACCGTAACTGACCAGTTTTGCGGCGCGGGCGGCTCCAGTATCGGCGCGACCGCGGCTGGCGTAGAGCTTCGGCTGGCGCTCAACCACTGGCAACTTGCCATCGAGACGCACAACAGCAACTTTCCCAACGCCATGCACGACTGCACCGACATTTCGGCGTGCGATCCGCGTCGCTATCCATCGACGGACATCCTGATTACATCTCCAGAATGCACAAATCACAGCCTGGCGAAAGGCAAACGCCGATTCAGCCAGCCCGATCTGTTCGGTGCGAACGTGCCCGACCCGGCAGAGGAGCGCAGCCGGGCGACCATGTGGGACGTGCCCAGATTTGCGGAGTATCACCGCTACAACGCCATCATTGTAGAGAACGTGGTCGATGCGCGGCACTGGGTCACGTGGGACGCATGGCTGCACGCCATGCAGTTGTTGGGCTATGAGCATCAGATCGTCTTCTTCAACAGCATGTTTGCGTGGCCGACGCCGCAGTCGAGAGACCGCATGTACGTCATCTTCTCGCGCAAGGGCAATGCACGCCCTGATCTCGACTTCCACCCGGCTGCGCACTGCGAGACATGCGGCAAGACCGTCGAGAGCGTCCAGTCCTGGAAGCGTCACGGTCAGCGGTGGGGCCGATACGGTGCGCAGTACGTCTATCGTTGTCCAATTTGCGCCGCCGAGGTCAAGCCGTTCTACAACCCCGCTGCATCTGCAATCGACTGGACGCTGCCAGCCACGCGCATTGGCGACCGCGACAAACCGCTCAAGGCCAAGACTCTGGAACGCATCCAGAGGGGACTGGACAAGTACGGGCGGCAAGACCTGATCGTTGCCAACTACACGCCTGGCTGGTCACGGCCAGCGAGCGATGCGCCATTCGGTACGATCACCACATACGACCATCACGCGTTGGTCGTGCAGTTGTCGTATGGCGGATCGAACAATAGGGCGCGAAGCGCGTCCGAACCGATGCCGACGCAGACGACCAGGCAAGACACGGCATTGATCATGCCCTACTACAGCACTGGCGTCGCCAAACCGGCAAGCGAACCAGTTCCGACCGTAACCACAACCGACCGCCACGCATTGATTGTGCCGCCCTTCCTGCTCGGCTATTACACGCGTGTTGCCGGCGTCCAAGCCGCTGTCAGCGGAATTGATGAGCCTATGCCCACGCAGAGCACGCAGCCGCGTCACTATCTGGTGCAACCAGGCGATGTGTCATCTGTCGAGGATTGTGGATTCAGGATGTTGCGCCCGCACGAAATCAAGGCGGCGATGGCGTTCCCGACGGACTACATCGTGCGCGGGAACAATCGTGATCAGGTGCGCCAGTACGGAAATGCAGTGACGCCGCCGATCATGCAGATGCTGATCGAACGTGTGGTGGCGGCGCTATGACCGAACTTCGTTACACCGAACAGGATGTCCTCGACTTGAACGCGGAAGCGTGGTTCAAGATCATGGTTGAAGAACTCAAAACACTGTCGGCGCAATTCTGGAATCAGCGACTATCCAATACTGATCGATCCAGACTCCAGAGAGCAGCCGAGCTGCGAAAAGCCGGCGCCGTGCTGGTTGACGCCGATATGCGCTACGTGGGCGAATATGATGCTCCATTGGTCGAAGACCCATTCGATCCTGGCCGTTTCGTAACGATTCGACATGTAGAAAGGAACATGTGACACGTGGGTGACTATCAACGCATTTTGGCAATCGACATTCTGTTAGCGGAAACAGAGGTGCCGGAAGAAGAAATCCGCAAGTACAAAGACTACGAGTTGGAAGCCTGGCTAGGCGAGCTTGGTTTCGAGTGGAACGGCGCCGAGTGGGTCGATGTCGATTGGCCGCCTGACGAGGACTAGGGGAGAAACAGCATGAGCAGCGATACACGCGAAGCGGTTGCCGGCGTACAGCATGAAATTTGGTCACACTGGATGCGCTACCTATTCAACATGGCGCGCCACAATCCAGATGGCAGCGTGACCATATCCGCCGATCTGGTTGACCGCTGGACGCGCCAGATCGAAACGCGCTATGCCGATCTGACCGAACGCGAACAAGAAAGCGACCGCCATCAAGCTGACAAGGTGTTGCTGGCGATGGGCTGGACGCTTGTCGAGACACCGTGCGACTGCACGCCTGAGTCGCGACCGTTTTGCTGGCGATGCCAGCGCACCGGCGTGCGCACCTCGACGGCGCCGGCGAATCAGGAAAATAGCGAAGCCGAGAAGCGATTGCGAGCGCAGCTTGACGCGTGGGTGGAACTGCACAAAATGCAGTCCGCGCTGCCCAGTCGAGAAGAAGACGACGCGAAGATGGCAGACCAGGAGCGCAAGATCAAGGCTGCTATTTCTCTTGCAGTCCAGTACGGTCAAATCCCTGGCGATCACCACAAGACGTGGGTGATCGACCAAGTGTTGCGTATCCTAGCCGGAAGCGATTACGCGGAGATCATTCAGGCGGCGTGCGATGGAGAGGACGGGCCGGACACGTACATGTGGAATGTCGGTATCGCGCCATGAGATTCGCACGCAGCCACGTTCGTTTTAAGCCGCATGTCACCAGCCGGCGTCTGGCCGCGGCGCGACGCCGGCTGGAACGACAGGCAATGGCACTACCGTTGTTTGCCGATCAGATTCGCGCCGGCCAGCCTACGCCTGAAGAATCGGTGGCGGCGGCAGATCGCCAGACAAAGCGCCAATTCGACGCTCACCGCAAATACGAAGCCGAATCCTGGCTGAAGGGACGCCGGCTTTTGCGGCAGTTGCCGGCAGAACGCCGTGCGGAGATCATCGCAGCGTGGAACGCATCTGGCGTGCCAGCGCGCCCGGAGTATTTTCTGGACTTCCTTCGCAAAAAGTACGGACTCGCTGAATGACCCACTCACTTACCATCCGACTCGGCAACCGCGACGATCTCGACTGGGCGCAACGCATCGTTGAGAGCGACCACTACCTGCATCAGCGCGTAGACCCACGCGCACGCCCGATGGTGTACGTCCTCGACTACGACGCCGTACCGGTTGGTCTGGTCATGCTCGGCATCCCGCACGCGACGCGGTGCGGCGGATGGTGTGGCTATCCCGGCTTGCCGACGCAATGGCAGGTGGTCGATTTGTGCCGCATTTGGATTGACCCTGGTTTGCAAGCAGGCGGTCGCTGGTGCGATCCGTACACCGTCCCCGGCTTCTACGACCGGCGCGGCATGTTTCGCCCGACTACGCCGACCTGGGCGATCAGCGAGGTGCTACAACGCGTGCAGGCTGACCGGGTGCGGTTGTGGCCGCCAGTCTACCTGGAGCAGCCGTATCATATCGAGTTGGCAATCAGCTATCACGATCCGCAGTACCACCGCGGCACGATCTACAAGCATAGCCACGCCACGCCGATGTACCGGGACGCCAGCGGCAACCCGATACCGGGATCGTCCGGCAAATACGGCTGGTGCTGGCGATTGCCCGCGCCGGCATGGGAGTGGGATAGCTTGACCGATGTCCGGTCACGACAGATAAGGATGCTGTGATGCAAGGCATACAAGACCCGCTTGCCGCGCTGCAAGACACGGCGCGCATTATCAACGAGGAACCGTACAACCCGGACTGGTTCTTCATGTTCAGCGGTGGCAAAGACAGCAACGCCACCGTACAATCGGCATGGGTGTGCGTCAAGGAAGGGAGCGTGCAGGCGCCGGCGACGGCCACGATCCTGTTTGCCGATACGCAGATGGAGTTTCACCAGTTTCTCGAAGAAGTAGACGACAAGGCGCAGACATTGGTAGCGGCGTGGGAGTCGCTTGGCATCAAGGCGCGATACGTAAAGGTTGCGCCGGTGTTGCAATCTGACTTCTGGGTGCGTCTGTTGGGGTACGGCTACGCCCCTCCGACAAAGGCGATGCGCTGGTGTACCGACCAACTCAAGATTCAGCCGGCGCGCAAGATGCGCAACGCCCTCAACCTGAACGACGCGCTCTTGATGGTCGGCGCACGATACGGCGAAAGCGCACGGCGCGACGAGTACCTGTCATGCACGATGGGCGGCGAATGCGGGCCGGATGCGATGGCGCGCGTCAAGAGCAAGTTTCCGACTATGCTGCCCGTGGTCAACTGGCGCACTTGCGCCGTGTGGGACTTCCTGCAACTGATTGCGCCCTCCTACGGGCTAGATAACAGCCGGCTGCGCGCCATCTACGGGCCGGACGGCGATTTGCGTTACGGGTGTTGGTCGTGCCCGCTGGTCTTCAACGACCGCACAGCCAAGTACTGGGCGGAAACCGACCCGCTGACCGCTGAGCTTTTGACCTGGACAAACGCCAACCTACGGCCTGGGGGCGCAGCTTGGGCGTCAGTGAATCGTGAGCTATTTGAGGGGCAAGAAGCGCGCCTGTCGCTGGACTACTGTCGCCGGCTCTTTGGTGAGTTGACCGACATGCAAAATCGGCATGGGCGCACGCTGCTAAAAGAGTGGCAGATTGACGGTATCAAGACGCTGTGGATATGGCGAGAGCAAGCGCCAGAGGCAATGCGCGGCGTGATTGCGCAGGAGACGCTGCTCGACATGACGCCGAAACCGACACGCGTTCACATCTCTCAGTTTCCTTTGCGCACGGCCAGAGCGCTGTACGAAGCACCGCTATGGGAGGATTCGTACCACGGCGTTATCCAGCGCCATGCAGCGACACTGGTCGAATTGTCGCCGGGGGTATCGTGGAACTACCAATCACAAGTTGGAAACGGACAGGACGCTGCAACGATTTGGGGTAACGCACAGGATCAGATTATCCGCGTGCACGGCGATGAAATCGAGAGGCTGAACTAGCAATGTGTTTCGAGCAACTGCACGAATCTTCCAAGCGTGGCGAATTATTGTTGGTGGACGGCGGTATGTGCCACTGGCATTTGCGACGCGACGGTCAGCTAACGATTAGGGAGATCATTGCGACGAAATCGGGAGCCGGTACGCAGATGCTCGATCTGCTGCGCGTCGTCGCTAGCGCGTCATGCATCGTTGCGAAGTGTCCCGCCGATCTTTCAGCGAATTCCTGGTATGCGCGCAAAGGGTTCTTTCTCGTCGCGACGGAGACGGCGAAATCGGGCAGACCGATCAACGTGTGGCACCTCGACTTATGCAACTCGATCTGATTGCCGGCCACTACCACTGCGACAATTGCGGGCAGGTTGTCGAGCATGTGCAGCGCACGCGCCGTTTTTGGCTGTGCGACGCGTGCTGGCAAGCCATCGTGCCGGCATACGACACGATCCCGACGCAGGACGGCAAGCGCACGGCTGAGTGGCTGGCAGAGTGGGCGCCAGTGCGTGAGCAAATCGGGAACTATTGGGGCTGGTATCACGACATGGAGAAACGGTACCCACCGCGTTACACCCCACCCCGCAAGCCGCTCGAATTGCACTACAAGCCGGTTGACGCCGACAGCCTCAATCCGCTGTGCGCGTGTGGCCGGCCACGCCAGCCAATGAGCTTCATGATCACTACGTCGCCTGGACTCTTTGGCGGCCCGTTTCGCAGCCATTGCGAAGTGTGCGAAGCAAAGTTGGCGGTCGAGAGCATCTTCAAGATGGCAGAGAAGATTCACCAAGACTGGAACGATGAAGACTGGCTGGAGTATTGCTGGCAGCATCGACGCGAGTTGTACGACGTGGGCGTGCTGCCGGACTACTGGTTTACGCTGAAAGCTGTGCAATTGCCATGAACAACACTCTGACCAACGAGCAGCGCGCCGCCCGCCGCGCGAAAAGGAAAAACGGGAAGCTCATCAGGTCGATGCCGCTGTTTGCGGACGCACTCCGTCCTGATGGCGCAATGGCGTCATGGCTTACTACGCCAGAACAAGAATTGCCGGCTGTCGAGCGGAATCGGCAACAGGCGCGCGAATTTGGCGACCGTATGCGGGCGAAAGAGGAGAAAGAGCGACAGCAGGAAGCCGAGGAGAGAGCGAAGGCGATTGAAGGTAAGACGCCTGAGCAAATCGCCTTTTTGGAGAAAGGTCGTCAAGCCTATCCGCCCTTCGGGGATTACGGCGCGACCTTCTGGCGCAAATCGCAGCAGCCAGGCTTCCTGGAAGCGCAAATGGAGAGAATGGCCGACCTGCAACGGCGCGGTGAGACGGTGCGCGCAAGAATAGCCGTCGAAGGCATCTTCAGGACAGCGGAGAAGACCCACCCGGACTGGGACGATGAAGACTGGCTGGAGCATTTTTGGCAGCATCGACGCGAGTTGTTCGATGCGGGCGTGCTGCCGGACTACTGGTTTACATTGAAAGCGAGGTTTGGAGATGTCGCAGTACGATAACCTGATTGGACTTCGGTACAAGCAGCTTGTGCATGACTCCAAGAAAGGGATGGTCTGGCGCACGTTCGAGGTGCGCTCCATCGTGGATGGCGACCAGGCAGTGACACGCGTCTGGAGCCGGCGCCACCGCGTCTACGTCTACCAGATTACGCCAGCGGCTATCCTTGCTGACTCGCTAGAGAACAGCGAGATGTACAAAATTGTAAAAAAAGTGTAAAATCCTGATAATTCAATTGAATTTACGTGGTTGCCGTATTGCAATTCAATTGAATTGTGTGGTATAATCAGCTTATCACCAAGTGGTGAGACGAAACCAAAAGGCAAAGCAAGAGCCGAGCCACTACCGACCGCAAGTGCGGTAAGGAGTCAGAACGATGAACACCACACAGACCACCGCCCCAGTCGCAATCAAGACCCGCAACTTCAGCGAAATGCCTGGCAGCAACACCTATTTCCGCACCAGCGACTGCACGCCGTTTTTCAGCGAAGACGGCAGCTTGGTTGTCTACAACGGCAAAGGCGACAGCCGCTCGTGGGGCACGCCTTCCGTGCGTAGCACCGTCAAGTCGCTGACCGCCAACGTCATCAAGGTGACTGTGGTCGGCTGGCACAAGCACACGGTCTCGCCGGTCGGCGGCAGCTTCTACTTTGTTAATGAGGCCGGCGCCTGGGTGCGCCGCACCGCCGGCCACAAGACAGTCAAGGCGGCCATAGCCGCCGCTGTTAGCCACTAAACCATACGCCGCGCCGGGCGGTCAATCCCGGCGCTTTAATGCAGCCAGGCACGCAAGTGCGCCGCCTGACCGTCCCAAGCCGGAGCAATGCAGAGGGAAGTGTCGCCGCAAGTGCGGCAAGGAGATTGATCGTGAGCACGCTAAAAGTTTCTTTTTACCGTTCCGACAAATGGCGAGACGCCGAGTTCGTCGCCACCGGCTGCCGACCGGCGACTATCGGGCAAGAGACGTTCGACCTGGTGGAAGCCACGGTCGAACAGCGCCGCAATGTTGCGGCGCTGCGAATTGCTGACACTCAGATCAGCATTTCGCCCGGCGTCGAGTTTGATGCCGTGCCAACACTCGCAGAGGCGCTGGACGCCTACCAGCGCCAAGAGAAGCAGCGCGCGGAAAAGGAAGCCGACGCCGAAGCTAAGCGCGCCGCCGACCACGTTCGATTTTTAGAAGAACAAGCACAGCGCAAGGCTGCCGAGGCTGTCGTTGAAGCAGCTAAGCAGCAACGCCAGGTTGAAAAGCTGGCGTGGTGCCAGGCGCACGGCAGCGACCGTCTGCGTCGCGGCGTCGAACGCGGCCATGACTGCCAGGCGCTCTATGTCCGCGAGCGCGCCGCCGTCGAAGCGCCCGGCTTCACTGCCGACATCTACGACGCCGCCAAATGGAAGTCGGCCACCTGCCCAAGCGCCAAGTCCCTCGACACCGCCGAAGCTGCCGAAGCCCTGGGGCTTGGCCCGGTAGATGTTGTCTGGTTGACGGCGCCGGCCGCCGACACCAAAACCGACGCCGACATGGACTACGCGGACGGCTACGGCTGGAGCGCGTGCGAGGCCGTCGTCATCAGCGGGTACCTCGGCAAGTACGACCTGGTGCAGGCATTGTGATCGCCCTCGATTTTGATGGTGTGGTCGCCAACTACAGCGATCACACCACGACGATCCGGCTCAATACGGGTCTGCTGGCGCTGCTCCCCCGGCAGCGCCAGCCGGTCGTGATCTGCACGAACCAGGGCGGCATGGCCTTTAGCCGGCTCAACCCGGCCAAGTACCCGACACCATTGCAGGTTGCGCAGCGCCTGAACGCAGGTCGCAATTTCCTGACGCGCAACGGCTACCCAGTCGCCGCCATTTTTGCATCCACCTACCACCCCAAAGCTGATCCTGCCGAGATTCAACGGGTGGCGCAAGAGTTGCGTGAGCTTATCTCTGTGGTCGTCCCGCGCTGGCACGTCTACACGACCGAGCGGGCGCGCAAGCCTCACGCGTTCATGCTCAAAGTTGCTGGCGCCACGGTGTATTATGGCGACAGCCCGGAAGATCAACAGGCGGCCTCGGCAGCCGGCGTACCGTTCGTGGCGGTTCCACGCTTTTTGTAGGGATCGAAGATGGCGACACCGATCACAGAACGCATCAATAAGGCGCGTGCGCATCTATCGCAACTGCGCCATATTTCGGAAAAAGAGATTACCGCCGATCTCACCGGACGCGAACGTGCCAGCGCCATCATCCGAGCGCGCACGCAGTACAATGCGGTGTACAGTGCCGTCAAGTTGGTGGCGCGTGGTCGCAAGTTGCGCGGTATCGATGCGCCGACTGCGCAACAACAGGCTGAAGCGCAACGCCTCATTGACGATGCGCACCGGTTGTTTACTTACGCCCGTCGATTCAGCGTGAAATAGGAGGATTATGAACTCGACTCGATTGCTTTATCAAGCCGCCGGCCAGCCGCCCGTTCCCGCCGTCATCGACGCGTCAGGATGGATGCAACTGTCCAAGCGGAAACGCCCCACCGCGCCGCCCGGTGGCAAGTGTTATCTTTGTGGCGGTGAAGTTGAAGGCGCTGGCGTGCCTACCGCAGAACGCTTTGGCGAGACCTGGACGGCACATGGCGACGCGCTTCAACCCGATGCGGAGTGGCTGTGTGCTGCTTGCGCCTTCAGCCTGTCGGAAGCGGCGACGCACCCGGCAAAGCCCAATCCGTTCAAGATGCGTACAATGACGCATTTGGTTATTGGTAGTCAATGGGAGTTGCTTGGACTTTCCGACAAGCGCCGCATGGCTGAGGTGTTGTTGTCGCCGCCACGCGCCGATCCCTGGCTGCTTTGCATTCAGGATGCGCCGCTTAGCGCCGGCCACGCCATCTACCGCACGCCGGTCAACGCCGCCGGCGCAACCGCGTGGCGAGTCACGCTTGGCGGCAGCGTCATTGCCGGTTCGCCTACGCATCTTGCTGCCGTGCTGACGCCAATCGAGGCGCTGTACCTGGCGGAGCATAGCAAGACCGCCATCCGCACGGGCGTCTATACGCCCAAATGGATTCTTGCCCAGGGCGAAAACGACTGGGCGCGACTAGAAGCGTCAATCGTCCCATTGCGAGGGCAGCCTATTTTTGAGCTTGCGCTATTCCTGGCGCAGAAAGGAACCGACGACGAATGAATCTCAACCTCCATGCCACGATCACCCTACGGTCATCCCTGGCACACGGCGCCTTCGATGCCGGTGCAACCGTGATCCCCTTCCGCCGCGAGCCTGTGCTCCAACGCGACGATGCCGGTGCGCCTGTTCTCGACCCCTACGCTGCGCTGACCGCCGATCCGGTGCAGCGTGAGCAACTGCGCCAGTACGCACAGCGCCTTTTGCGCGTCGTCTGGCAGTCCAAAAGCGACCGCGCCTGGAGCTACGCACAACTTGCCGAGCGCATCGCCGTCACCGCGCGCATGAAGGCGACGCTTGGCGATTTCCTCATGGAGATGCTCCAGAAGATGGGCGCCGGCGAAAGTCCAATCTACTTTCAGGATGACGCCGAGTTCGTTGCCAGTATTCTGGCCGCCGCCGATGCCAACACGCTGCTGGCGCTGCTGCGCGAACAAGGTGAGCGTTTGCTGATCGTCGCGCGTATGCAGGCAGAAAGCGCCGCCCGCTTCGAGGGGCGCACGATCAAGGCTGCCGAAAACGGGCAAATGGCGCTGCTTGGCGCGCCGGCGCCCGACGAGAAACCCGTACCGGAAGCATTCCGCACGCGCGCGATGCCGTACATACCGATGGTGCCAGTCTACTCAGGCAACGCCATCCGTAACGGCGTCATTCGCCGTCACGCCGCCCGCTTCTTGCTGGATCGTTTCGGCTGGAAGTTGGACATTGACCACTTCCGTGCGCTTTTTGTCGGCGGCAGCCTGGTGCGCACGGGCGAAAAGGGCTTCGACATCGATCAGCGTCGCAAACTCATCGACATGATGCCGCTCTATGGATTACTTGGCGGCGCGTTCAACACATCGAGCATGGTCGAGGGCAGCACAAAATGCGGCAAGGCATGGCCGATTGTGCGCGAGGCGATCCCGGTGCTTCCGCAAGTTCTTCGCAGTCAAGCCGACATGCTGGCAATGCAGAGCGTGATCGGCACCGAGTCCTACAGCCGCCGCGAAGACGCTGCGATGCTGGCGGGATCGTACATCGCCGGACAAGCGACGGTCGGCGCCACCGATGCGCACATGGGCATGATGTTCGAGCGCGAAGTGATCGTCGCCGGCACGCGCCTGTGGAATCAGTGGCACTTTTATCAGGCGACTGAGCACCAACTCGGTGCGTGGATTTCCGCTTGGGTGAAGTGGGCCGAACGCCCGGTTCTGGGTGGAGCGTCGCAGCACGGCCACGGCATGGCCGATGTGGACTACCGGCGCAACGGGGAGCCATTCCTTGCCGTGACAGATGGCAAGATCGCGTTGGCGCCGGAAGCACAGGCCGCTTTCGACGCCTACCAGCGCCACCTGGACGCACGTAAAGAGGCTATCTCTATCCTGCTGATGGCTGTTGAGCCGGGTGAGCCAATCCCAACCGGCACCGTGGACGCCGGCAACCTGCAAGGCGATCTGCTGGCGCAGGAGACCGACTGAGATGGTGCGGGGGCGCTACTTCATCACGCCCCATGCGGTACAGCAATTCCAGGCGCGTGTTGCGCGCCTGGAATATGCCGAGTGCATCCGTGTCATTGCGGATGCACTCGAAGCTGCACCGATAGAGCGTCACGCCGTCACTTACAACGGTACAGCAATGCGTGTTAGAGTGCGCAAGCCGTTTCATTTTCGCGCCATTATCGTACCTGGTGATCCGCTACCTGTCGTGACGACGATTCTGAAAAGCGGAAAGCGTGGTCAAAATCGAGGAAGGATGCAACTATATGCCGCCAATGAAGATTAGCTGTAAACCCAACACTTTATTCGTGTACGACCGCTGGATCGCAGTAGATGCATTGATCCAGCGGGCATATCTACTGGACAAATTTGGCGCAGAGTTTTATCAACTCCCTACGCTTACCGCTGGCTCTCCCGCCAGCGATCTGATGGATTGCGCGTTGCCGCTCGAATCTCGACAGCGCGGCGGTCATCAATACTGGGCGGCGTCGTGGTGCGACGTACAGTCGATGCAGTTGCAACAGGACGCATCCGCCTGGGTGCGTCAATTCAGCGACGCCGATGGCGTGAGCTACTTGCACGACAAAGCCAGGCGGATCAACACGACTGCCGGACGCGACAAGGCGTACAATATGCCTATCCATCTGCGCACGCTCGATGAATGCGTCTGGTATGTTGTTGGTGATATTGCCGAGATCGACCGCCTACTCAATGGCTACATCCATGCCATCGGCAAAAAGGCGGCATACGGCAACGGTGCGCTTCAGGAGTACGCAACCGGCCAGTATTGGCGGGTCGAAGCCTGGCCGCACGACTGGAGCGAACGCGACGCTGAAGGCCGCCTGACCAGAGGGTTGCCGGCGACGACGTTGGATAATGCTGAGATTTACGGAGTACGCCCGCCCTACTTCGTGCGGGCCAACCAGATTCTGATGGAGATGCCGGCGTGAAAGCGGCAAACCGGGAACGCTACCTATTGCACGCCACGCTGCCGACGCACCGACGCAAGCTGGCCCAAGCGCGCTCAATCGTGCAAGATGCTCTGGCGGCGTGCCCATCGTGGTATGTGGCGTTTTCGACCGGCAAGGACTCGACCTGCGTATTGGCGCTGGTGCGCGAGGTGCTCCCCGACGCCGTAGCGCACCACTCGCTACACCAGCGAATGCTGCCGGAAAGTTTCGCCTATCTGGATCGCACTGCCAACGTGCGACGTGTCGCCTACCAAAATTTCGACGGCACCGACTGGGCACAGCGATGGGAAAGCAGAGAAGCAGCCGAGGCCGCCGGCGCACGTTGGCTAGATGACGACGAGATCGCCACGCGCGGCGCTCCCGAAGCCGGCGTCTTCCTGGGGCTGCGCGCTGACGAGGCCGGCTATCGGCGCGTTCATCTGCGTAAGAATGGGGTGTTGTTTCAGGCGCAAAAAACCGGTAAGTGGCACTGCAACCCCATTGCCTGGTGGAGCGTCGAGGATGTGTGGGCGTACATTCTTAGCCACCAAATCGACTACAACGCCGCATACGACAGGCTTGACGAGTTGGGCTTGTCCGCCGCTGAACAGCGAATAGGCCCGTTGGCAGTAGAACGTGTTTTGGGATACGGTCAACTCGCCATCTTGCGGCGCGGTTGGCCGGAAATTTACCGTAACTTGGTTGCCCACTTCCCAGAAGCGGCGACCTACACATGAAAGGAAATACCACTATGACGAACGATGAAAAACGTGCAGAAGTCGAGCGCATTGTGCGCGAGTTTACGATGCAGTACATCGAGCGCCGCCTGCTGTGGCAGTTAGGACAGATCGTGCCCGGCGCCGACGGTGTGCCCGCCGCACGTCACGCCCTGGCGCAACTCTACGCCGGCGCCGCCGATGCACTGCAATACACGATGGAGCCGCAAGAGTGGCGCACGTTGGCGCTTTACGGCGCTGGCGTGATCGATGGCGATCCCGGCGAAATGCAGGAAATCGCACAGAGCATGGCGGAATGGCTATTCAGCCTACCGACGCACAACCGGTATGAAATCCCGGACTACTGGGCGGAAACCGAACTTGGTGCGCTCTGGTGGGCTGCGGTCATTCGCAATCAGGGCGACGAACTGATCACCATTGCCGACGCTGCACGGCTGGCTGGCGTCACCGTGCAGGCAATCAGCCAACGGATAGAGCGTGGTTCGCTAGATGTATTTGTCGATCCATTTGCGCCTGAACGACAAGGGCGTCAAAAGGTAAGGCGGCGCGATATCTTGTCTGACGCATCTAGCGACTGACGAAGTGGAGTGTAGTTGACACGATGTAGGTTGTGTCAACTACACTCCACTTCGTGTTTTTTTTGGGAAAGAAGACCACGATGAAGATCACGCAGAATAAAAACTACATCAAGATCACAGAGCCAGACCGCCCCGTCGAACTGATCGTGGCAAACGAAGGCGACTACGCCGACTTGCAGTTGGGATTCGGGGTGAAGGTCAAAAACATCACTCTGGGCACCGAATTAACGCCGGAAGCGGCGCTGGCCGTTGGTCGATGGTTGATCGACTGGGCAGAACGAGCCGCGCCGGGTCAAGCGTGATGGACGCCATCACCGTTTTACCCGCCGGCACGCCGACGCCCTATCAATCCGCCGATCTTTCACCGATTATCGAGATGGTGCTGGATTCGCTTACCTCGCCGCGCACGCGCCGCGACTACAGCCGCGCTTTGCGCGATTTTCTGGCGTGGTACATCCAGGAAAACCGGCAAGGGTTGAACCGGATCACCGTGCAGGCGCACATCCGCGCGCTGCGAGAGGCTGGCGTGCCGGCGTCGAGCATCAACCAGCGGCTGGCGGCCATCCGCAAGCTGGCGCTGGAGGCCGCCGACAACGGCTTCCTCGACGAATCGACCGCCCAAGCCATCAAGCGCGTGCCCAACCAGCCGCGTAAAGGCAAGAAACTGGGTAATTGGTTGACCGCAGAGCAGGCAAAATCCATCCTCGACGCACCAGACCGAACGACGCTGGCCGGCAAGCGCGATGCCGCAATCCTGGCGATTGCACTGGGCGCCGGCTTGCGGCGTGAGGAAATCGCATCGCTCACCGTCAAACAGATTCAGCAGCGCGACAAACGTTGGCTGATCGTGGACATCGAAGGCAAGCACCACCGCACGCGATCTGTCGCCATCCACGAAAGCATCAAGGCGCGCATCGACGCCTGGCTGGAAGCGGCCGGCATCGCCAGCGGGCCGATCTTCCGGCGCATCTTTCGCAACGGCAAGATTGGCGCCAGCATGACAGCGCAAACCGTCTGGCTGGTCGTGCAGAAGTACAACCCAGAAGACATGCCCCTGGCGCCCCACGACATGCGGCGCACCTTCGCTATCCTCGCCTACGAAGCCGGCGCTTCGCTCAAGTCGATCCAGAATGCACTTGGACACGAATCGGTCGAGACGACCGAGAACTACATTGGCGACCGCGCCGACATCCACATTTCCCCTTCCGATATGCTTCCTATCTTCTAAATATGCCTATAGATTGACAAAGTATACACCGTATGATAATTTATTCTCCTAAAGGCAATTGATGCAAGGTGATTCCAAAGGAGAATATATGCTTGTCGAAAGTGTGTTCGCGCAGTGGGAGAAGGCACGCAACGGCGAGATCGACGCTGTGGCGTGGAAAGAGTGGGCGATCAAGCTCTACTTCGAGAGCGATTTACTGGCTGAACTTCAGGCGCTCAAAGTGGCGCAACTGAAGGAGTTGCTTGCCAGGCTGCTTACCGTGGCGCGTGGCAGCAAGAAGGCCGAAGTGGCCGATGAGGCATACAAGGCGATTTCCGGCGTGCTCACGGTGATGTCGCCGGTCGGTCTCGCCTACTCGTACAGCTACGACGATCACCGCACAGGACAGGTAGAGGCAAAACGGCTGGCGCAAGTGCGCAAGTCTATCGAGGCGATTACCCCCGACGACATGGCCGCCTACGCAGCCCGATGCGCAGAGCGTGCTGCCGCACACACCGCTGCACTGACCGATCCCCAAACGCTGCAAGATTTTTCCGTCTTCCTGCGCAGCAAGGGCGTGGACGCGCTGACCGATGATCAACTGGAGCGTTTCGACACCCTGATCTGGGAGCGCGACCAGGCTAACATCCGTGCTGAGCAGGAGCGGCGCGCCAAGATCGATCAGGTCGATTTGGGCGATGTCGAGTTGACCGTCACGCAGGAACGTCACACGCAGAAGGACGTGGACATCTGGATCGTGCGGCTCTCGACGCGCGTCGATGGCGACATCTACAAGCAGTTGGCCGAGGCCGCCGAGCGGTTGGGCGGCGGCTGGTCGCGTTACTCCAACGGCTTCCTGTTTTGGGAGAAAGAAGACGCCGAGACCTTTGCCGGCGTCAAGGACGGCGACGTAAGCGCCGGCGACCGATGGGAACGCAATCGCCGGATGCGTGAGGAGCGAGCCGCAGATCGCCTGGCGCAGTACGCTATCCGCAAGGACGGCGCCGCCGCCGATGTGCTGGCGATGGATCGACTCACCAACACCGTGCGGCGCGCACGTATGGCGGCCAGCGCGGAAGCGGACGCACGCAGCGACCAGGCAATGGCCGCTACGATCATGAGCATCGCCACGGCGCAAGCGAACGGTGATGCGTTGACGGTGCTTGCCAACGTGCGCAGCGCCGTGCAGGTTGCCGAGCTTCTCTATCTGCTGCGCCGCGCCATGATCGCCGGCGCAAAGGCACGCGGCGAGACCATCTCCTACAGCGACCCGGTGCGCTACGACGCTGCCGACATTCGCCATGCGGAGTATCCCTGGCCGGCGTGGAACGAAGGCGATGCGCGCGAAGTGGCGACGCTGCTCAAGGGCAAGCGTGGCGCCGGCGATGCGCTCGCCGTGCTCAACAACATGATCAAGGGCGTCAGCAGCAGCGGCATGGTAACGGCCCGCACGAAGATGGGCGCCGACGCGATGGTAACGCTGGCCGGCATGTTTCCAGGGATTAACAACTACTGGACGGAGGCAATACGGGCAAGCACGATCTCTTATCAGCGGCTGGAACGGATGGGGATCGACAACCTGCCGATCTTACGTCACGCACTGCGTGAGTTGCTGCCGCACGTAGTTGCGCCGGCGCAACCAGACCCCGTGACGGTGGCCGAACGTGCGCTGATCGGCGTGCGCATTCCCGGATTCTTCCCGACGCCGGCTGATGTCGTCGCCAAGATGCTCGACTACGCTCAGGTCGAGCCGGGTATGCTGGTGCTGGAGCCATCCGCCGGCAAGGGCAATATCGTTACGCCGTTGCTCGATGCCGGAGCGAAGGTGATCGCGGTCGAGCACGCCTACACCCTGCTCCACATCTTGCGACTCAAGTATACCGCCCGCATCGTCATTGCCGATGGTGATTTTTTGGAGATTCCAGCCAAGCGTTGGCGCCACACTCCGATAGATCGCGTCGTAATGAATCCTCCCTTCGAGGATGGGCAGGACATCTCGCATGTCTGCCACGCCTACGACTTTCTGCGTGAAGGCGGGCGGTTGGTCGCGATCATGGGCGCGGGTGCGTTCTATCGAAGCGACAGTCGGGCGGTTGCGTTTCGGACGTGGCTGGAAGACGTAGGCGGTGAAGTGGTCGAGGATTTGCCGTCTGGCACCTTCTACCACGAGGCCGGTACGAACGTATCAACGAAGATGGTGTTGATCACCAAGTAGGCTGAAGCCGCAAAAGAGAAAGCCCCTGGGCACTCCCCAGGGGCTTTCTCTTTTCAGAAAGTGAAGCCGCGTATTTCGCCAGGGTTCTGCGCTGACGGCGCTTCGGGCGGCGTGGCCGGCACGAAGCCTCTGCGGGTGTTGGTAGGCGCTGGCGGCGGTGCGACCTGCGCCGGCGGCTGATTATCCGGTGAATCTTCACCGCCTTTCAGCGCCGCCGCCACCGATACAATTAGAAACATCGCGGCTAGAAACAGCGCGTAGTTGGTTGCATCGCGATTGCCGGTGCTGTTGAGCAGGATGGCGACGGACAGGGCGATAGCCGTCAGCAACTGCATGGCGATTCCGAACATACTCACCTCACCATCACTTCACTGGCTGCCGAGCGCGCTTGCTGCTGTGCTGGCAACTCATCGGGGAACACGGGCAGTTGATGCTGCTGCGTGTTCGCACCAGGTAGACGCCCTTGCTGTGGCGCCCCAAACTGCGCAACTGGCGCTCCGTACACAGTCCACTCGTCATCGACTACTGGCGCTTCGATGGGCTGTTTTGGTTGCTTGGCGGTCTCCTTCATATAGGATGCCCACTGCCCAAAGCTCTTAAGGAACGCCGCGAACGCATCCGACTGTGCGCCTACCGTGTCGCCAAAGACGCGCCCAGTCACGATTACCGTTGCCGCCAGAATCAACAGGATGACGATGCCGACGCCGGCAAAACCGACGAAGGCAATGCTCAGGATCACCCCGTTTTTGCCGATGGAATTTTCGACAAAGAGCAGGAAGAAGACCCCGAAACCGAGGATGGCGACAACGGCGATGGTGGTTGCTACGAATGCGGTGCGCATGGTTCGATCCTCACGATGGTTGCAACTGATTCACAGTCTTCTGCAAAAGCGCCTGCGCCGTGTAGGCATTCAGCGCCACATGGTAACGCTGCTGGTACTCCTGGCGCACGCGATGCGCCGATGGCGGTGCGCCTTCGCTGACGCACACGTACTGGATGAATGCCTGCATTTCGGCGTGGCGCCGGGCGCGTTCGTCTTGCGGTGCGACCGAGGCCGTGTAGACCGGTTCTGCGCTTTCTTCGGGCGCAGAAGGGCGTGACGCTGTGCGGCGATTGACCGGCTGGAGCGTCAACGTCGTGCGCTTGCCCTGCCACCAGCCATTGATGCCTTGAATGATGCGTTCCTGATCTTCGGCGGGCACCCAGGGCGCCTGGAACGCCCAGATTTTCGAGCCATTGAGCGTGAACATGAAGCTGCCAGAGCCTGGCAACTTGTGCGCGTTCAGTTCGCTGCCCGGCACGCCGGTCGCGTAGTAGGCTTCATCGCTCGAAGCCACCAGGCCCACGGCGCGCGCCGGCACGTTGGCGACAGCTTCCGGCGTCAGCGACGCCTTCGAGATTTTCTGCGTGCCGCCGATCAGGTGGATTAGCAAGCCGCGCCCTTTCTCTGCCAGCATCTTGAAGTAGGTGGCGATGTCGGGCTGCTTCTCGATCAGCGCCGACAGTTCATCGATCACCACGACCAGACGCTGCCAGTTGCCGGCGCGCCCGCCGTTGACCGTCGCCTCACGTTCGCGGCGCTCCATCTCCTCGACGATGGCGGCCAGCATCGCGCACGCTTCTTCCGAGTCGGTGACGACCGGGTGTGCCAGATGGGGCAGCCCGGCCAGACCGGGAAAGCCATCGACCGCTTTGGGGTCGATCAGGATCATGGCGGTTTCTTCCGGGCTGGAAGCGACCGCCAACGACAACACCATCGCTTTCATCAGCGTGGTCTTGCCGCTGCCAGTTGTGCCGGCGGCGATAAGGTGCGGCGTGGACGAGGCAGCCAGACTGAAGCGTAACCAGGACGGCGAACGCACCTGCGAGCCAAACGGCACGAACGAGTGATCGTAGTGCTCGCCAAGCGTCACAACCGGCGCGCCCCTGGGGACGCCTTCGAGCATCGCACGCAGGGAGACCGGCTGCGGATCGGTGCGCGGGACGATGATCGCAAAGCGTCCCTGCTTGATCCAGCGCACCTGGACAGTGCTGTTGCGCGTGGAGGTCAGCGCCTGCTCAATCTCCTTTTCCAGCTTGACGATCTGGTCAATGGTGGCGCCGTCGAGCGGCGTCAACACATGGACGTTCTCGCTTGCCGTCTGGTAAGAGACCGGGTGCGCTTCGATGCGCACCTTGCGCTTGTAGGCTTTGAGTACCTGCACGATTGTGTAGGCTTCGTCACGCATCCCCATGATCACCACCACCCTAACGCCAGCACCAACGATGCCAGCACCGCATTGACAGACAAGGCGCCGCCCGACAGCGCCAGAATCACCAGCATCAGGCCGATGCAGAACTGACTGAGCCGGTCACGCACCACATTGCGAGGAAAGCCGGCTTCCAGCGCCAGGAACGCAAAGCCAAGCGCCACGCCGCCCACGATTGCCATCCCAAAGATCATCGGCACGGGCATCGACCACCTCACACCTGCGACAAAATCAGATTGCGCAGATCGTCCGCGCCTTCCCATGCGCGGATATACTCCTTGAATTCCTCGACACGGCTGGCGGGCACGTGGAAGGAGACGTGATCTTCACGGCTTGCACTCTGCGCCCCACCGTTGCGAGAAGCACCAGCGTTTTTCGTTGCGCTGCGTGCGGCGCCGCTGCCACCGCCATTACTGCGCGCCGGCGCGCTTTGCGTCGTCGTGTCAGCGTCGTCGTCTTCGTAGAGCACATCGTCGCCGGCCTCGTCCTCGATAGGCGCGATTTTGGGTGGGCGCCCGATGTGTTCCGTGTTTTGCCAGAACTGCTGCCCGTTGCGCTCGACCATGCGCACGGCAGGCAGCGTGACGTACTTGCTGCTGTGCCGATGCACAAAGCTGATGGTCAGCCCGGTCTTGCGCGCCAGCGCCGTAACGGTCATCTCGCCTTTTTCGAGCTTATCGCGCCAGCGCGCGCAAGCATCCTTGAGCTTGTGGTGTTTGTCGGCGTCGTTCAACTGCTTGCCGTGGCGCGTGTTGGCAAGATAGGCAGCGTCCTTCGCTTCCTCGTGCGTCGAAACGCGCCAACGCGCGGCGATCTGGGTGTAACCCTCGCGCTTGTGCGCTTCGGTGCGCTGCCAGCCATCGGTGACGCACCAGCGCCCCTCGACAATGCGAATTTCGATTTCGCCCAAATCTTCGCCGGCGGCCAGGCGCTCTTGCAGTTCCACAACGTAATCGTCGTGGATATGCTCGACGCGCATCTGGTACTGCGCGTCGAAAACAAGATCAGCAATCGTCGCCTGTCCTTCCGTCCAGCGGTTGGCATCCAGGTCGATCACCTGTGCGCCGCCATTGCCGTTGTTTCCGAGCATCTCAGCGATGGAACCGCCGAGTATCTCACGCAGGTTGACTGACACGTTCACCTCCGACTGCCCAACGAAGACCATCCGCCAATTCCGACGACAACAGGGCGGCGTGCGCATGGTACGGGAACGCCTCCCACAGTAGCAGCCCCACCTTGCCGGCGCGGTCGATGTCAACCGCAATCGGAATCACGCCGGTCAGCGTGGCGTGACTGACGCCGCGCACCTGGTCACGCAAGGCGAGCAACTGCACTTCGCTCTCCTTGTTGCGCCCGTCGAACATGTTGGGCACAACCAGGAGCTTTGCTTGCGGCAAACCCGCTTTGCTGCGCACGTTCTGAATCACTTCGACAGTCGGCTGGAATGCCGACACATCTTTCGCCCGGCACGGCACCGGAATCACAACCACATCGGCGGCGGCCACGGCCATCTCGCTGAAGTAGCCGTGATCCGACGTGTCGAAGACCACCGCGTCGCCATCCCACTGCTGGCGCACGCGTTGGCGGAAATCCGTCACGGGCTTGTGCGCGCCGAGCACGCCGGCTTCCGCCATTGTGAGCAGGTCGTTGGCCGGCAGCATCCATGCGTGCTGGCGCGCCGCCACGACCATTTCTTCCAACCGCGCCGACGCCAGCCCCATCGTCCACGCGGCGGCAGCCTCGCCCTTCTCAACGCCCAGGTTGGCGCAAAAGTGCGCCTGGGGATTCAAGTCGATGCCGAGCGTCTTGACGCCGCGCTTTGCTAGCGCGCCGAGTAGGTGCGCCGAGACCGTCGTCTTGCCGGCGCCGCCTTTTGCCACGAACACTGTGATTACCTGCATGAGTCTGTCACCTTTCCTTGTGCGTATTGCCGATCTGCAAGATAGGATAGATCGGAAAATGATGATTGTCAATACTAAAACTCAAAACTTATAGACCAAAACACAAAAATAGTGAAAATCGGTTTGCAAATTTTGGGTTATAGTATTGACATTTGGGATATAGCCTCTATAATCAGGGTGTCATCTATGTCGCGAAAATAGATAGGAGCTACGCGTGCGTTCGTCTCTCAATATCAAGTTCATCGATGGAGACCTCAAATGGCAGTTGAAGATCAGTATCAATCAGTTGAGTATCCGGGCCGGATTTGGCACGGGCTATCTCAGCCAGTTGATCCGCGATCACCCGGTTGACGTGAAGCTGAGCACGGTCGATGCGATCTGGACGGCGGCGATGGTGCGCTACGCCGAGATCGGCGTCGAACCGCCAGACGACCTGTGGGAGCGCATGGTCTACCACGATCCAACCGATAGCGCATAGCGGCGCGGCATGTCCATACCACACAGATTTGCGCCAAGTCAGACGAACTCGATCCGCTCGATGATAGCACTTCGATCTTTTCTTCCCTTCCCGCCCGGTCTCACGTAGATTCTCAAGCAACCCGACAACCAAGCCTGTAGCTGCGCCGGTGTCGCCTCGTCAAACATGCGGTCGCCTAGCGCGTGCAGCGCCGCCAGGTTATCCGCCGAATGTTCGGCGGATTCGATTGCCGCGCGCTGCGCCAGCAGGTCTTGCTCGGCATCGTCCAGGCGTTTGCGTTCTGCCTGGAACGTCGCCATTTGCGCGTCGAACCAGTCGAGTTGCGTTTCCGGTAAATGCACGTAGGTGTGCAGCAGCCGGCGCTCTTTGGCGAGCAGGCGCTCACGCGCGGCGGCCACGCCGTCCAGTTCGGCGTCGATGCGCGCGGCGTCAGCGGCGTGCATCTGGCGCGCCACCTCGCGTGCGTCGGCGTTGGTTGTCAGTTGTTGGATGGCGAGTCGCGCGATAGTCAACAGGCGCTTCTCACTGACGTTGTGGCGCCCCTCACCGCGCTTCTCGCAGTAGTAGCATCGAAAGTGCGTGATGGGTGGATTATGGGACGCGTGCGCGGTGTACATCGGCTGATTGGCGACGGCGCACCAGACGACGCCGGCCAGGATACTGAAGGGTGGATCGTGCTGCGTGGTCAGCGCGTCGATCTTGGTCTGGATGCGCGTCAGTTCCGCGTCGGTGATGATGGCCGGGTGGTCGCCGCGCACCCTGGTCAGCGGGCGTGCGTTTTTCGAGACGCGGTTGACCAGGATGTAGCCGGCGTAACGGTCGGGAATGCGGAAGACCTTGCGCAGCGCGCCGTAGTCCCAGAGCTTGCCGCTTGGCGACGGCTGGCGCTCAGCCTGGAGTCGCTGCGTAATGGCGACGCGTCCCAGGTCTTCATCAAGGAAAAGATCGACCAGAATGTAGCGGATGACGGCGGCGGCGGGCGGGTCGATGACGACGGTGCGTGCGCCGGTTTCGCTGTAGTGGTACTTGTAGCCCCAGGGCAGATGAGAAGGGAATTGCTTGTGCTTGGCGACGCGCTCGATCATGCCGCGTTCGTGCTCGTTGACGATGCGCCGCACGGCGCTGTGGGCAAAATGCGACTCGATCACGCCGAGCAGTCCGGCGCCTTCGGAGTCGCGCAGCGCCTTGATGTCGAGCGTGACGGGCAAACTCTGGCGCGGCACGACGATGACGCCATGCTCAAGGCAGAATCGTTCCAGCGTGACGATTAGCGCATCGGTGCGGCCTAGCCTGTCGCGCGAACGGCACACTATGGCATCGACGGCGCCGGCGCGCACCAGACGCAGCAACTCGCCATAGGCGTCGGGATAGGTCTCGGCGGCGGTGGATAGCTCTACGATTGAGCGGCTGCCGATGACCTGGAGATCGGCAACGATGGCGCCGGTGTAGCCGGGATAGTGGCGCGCCAAATCGGCCACGAACTCGTGGTTGAGCCGGCGTTGATCCGGCAAGGACTCTTTCTCTGCCTGGGCGCGGCTAGACACCGCCGTCCAAGAGACAAACCGGATATGCGATTGCGTCACCCTGTCACTCTGCCGATGTCAGACCAGCCAGCGCACCGCCGTGATCTCTGTGCTGCCGGCTGTCGGTTTCACTTCCACGCGCACAACCTGCGCCAGCCACATCTGCGCCCCACGCAGATCGGCGGCGCGATGTTCAATTAAATAGCGCCCGATGCTTTGCACTTCACGTAGACGAGCGGCGATGCTTTCGGCATCCGCCACGGCGCCGACCTGTGTGCGTAGTGCGTCGAGTTGCGCCTGGAGGTTGATTGCCTCCCGCTTCAGGCGTTCCATTTCGGCCCCAAACAATTCCGGCGCCAGATCATCGCGCTCGACGTACAAGTTGAGAAGGCGCTGCTGTTTCTGAGCAATCAACGCCAGCGCCTGATCGAGCACGCGCTGGCGTTCACCCACGTCAGGTGCATTTTCAAGCAGCGTCTGGCGCGCCTGTTCGGAAAACGCCGAAAGATCACCGCTTTGCGTCAACTGGTCGATGGCGGCAATCAGCACGGCCTCGATCTCTTGCTCTGCGATGCTGTGCTGTGGCCGGCAGTGCGTGCAGCGCAGCCGGCGGTAGGCTATGCGTTCGCTGCCGGACTGGTAGTACTGCACTTGGCTGGAGAGCGTCTTGCCGCACGCGGTGCAGACCACGACGCCGGAAAAGACACTGCCGCGCCCGATGCGCGCCTGTTGGCGCGTGGCGCGCAAGCTCAATACGTCTTGGCGGTCGCGCTCGCTGATGATTGCGGCGTGGTCGCCGCGCACCTGCACCGGCGTGCGTCCAGTCTGTGAGCGACGGTTGAGCGAGATGTAGCCGGCGTAGGCGTCCACGTTGGCGACGATGTGTTTTGCCATGTCGGGCGTCCAGGCGGCGCCGCGCGCTGGACGGTAGCCGCCGGCGTTAAGCGCTTCGGCAATCTCGCGGTAGTTGCGGTGCGTCAGGTAGAGCCGGATGGCCTCCTGGATGGCGGCGCCGGCTTCCGTATCGATCTGAACAGTGGGCTGGCCGTCTGGCGTGAAACGGTAGATGTAGCCGTAGGGCAAATGCGACGGGAAACGCTTCTCGACGCTCACGCGCGCCGTCATGCCGCGTGCGTGCTCGTTGACCAGGCGTCTGACCGCTGAGCCAGTCAGATACCCCTCGACGGCGGCGGTCAGGCCGGCGCCCTCCGAGTCGCGCAGCGTCTTGATGTCGAGCGTCGTCGGCAAACTCTGGCGCGGCACGACGATGACGCCGTGTTGCAGGCAAAAGCGTTCAACGGTGATCGATAGCGCATCGGTGCGGCCTAGCCTGTCGCGCGAACGGCACACAATGGCATCGACGGCGCCAGCGCGCACCAGACGCAGCAACTCGCCGTAGGCGTCGGGATAGGTCTCGGCGGCGGTGGATAGCTCTACAATCGAGCGGCTGCCGATAACCTGGAGATCGGCAATGATGGCGCCGGTGTAGCCGGGATAGTGGCGCGAGAGGTTGGCTACAAACTCGTGATTGAGCCGGCGTTGATCCGGCAGAGATTCTTTTTCGGCTTGTGGGCGGCTACTAACGGCAGCCCACGACACAAAACGCAATGATTCGTGTGAATTTTGTAAGTTTTGCACGTTGAACCGGCTTACTAGAATATGCTATGCTTGCCGATAGCCTTCAACCTATCGCCTACCGGGGATCGAGGAGATTCGCGATTTTTCCCCTTTTTGTCAATGGTGACAAGATAACCAGATCGCGACGTATGCCTGAATTCGAATACGACTCAGAAAAAGACCTGATCGCTGAGGAGAAAGACGCCGTTGCGCGTCGCGTAGCTGCGCTTGAGTTGTTGCTGCAATATGCAATCACGCAACGGCTTAAACGGTCACGGCATATCATCGTGCAAGGTAGCCGCAATTTGATCGCGGACTTCCTTGCCGGCCAGTCGCTCAATTGATTCGAGCAGCCGGCGCTCTTTGGCATGGTACTCTTGCAGATCGACGCTGGCCTTATCAATTAGACGAAGCATATTCATTGCTTCCTGACGACGCAGCGCGGATAGTCCATCGACAATGCGCGCCGCTTCGCGCGCTTCGTCGGTGAGCAACGGACTACGCGGTAAGGACGTTGGATCGTTGGTGCGCGCCAGAAGGAAATCTGTTGTTGTATCGAGGATGTCGGCCAACACCAACACGATACCCGCATTGGGTAGCGTCATGTGCTTGCGTTTATCGTTTTCCAGACGCGATAGGTACCCCTGCGACAAAGCGATCCCGCGCTTGGCGCACTGTTCGGCTAACTCCAGTTGCGTCATGTTGTTCAACTGACGCAACGTCGCCACCCTGCCGCCAAACGTACTGATCATAGATGGACTGACCGTTAATTTCACATCGCCCTCCTTGCAACTAAAGCCTCGATGATCGTGCAACTTGCCACTTGCACTATTCCTGAGTGAATGATATTATTCATACACGCTATATTTTATGAGAGGAGATAGCATGTCTGAATCAAAATCGGGCGTCGCACCCCTATTTGTCAAGGCAAGCACGGTGGCACGGCTTGCCCAACTCAAACAGCGACGCGGCGCCCGGACGTACCGCGAGTTATGCGACCAGATTCTTCACCCGCGTCTCGCCGTCGAGACGGAACGGGATGAATTCCGGCGCATCAACATCTCCCCTGAAGCAATGGCGACCCTGCGCCAGTTATCGCGCACAGCAACAGATCGTCGTGCGTCATACGACGACATTGTGAACGCCGCCATCGATGAGGCGTCCCGATGAACTTTTTGTTTACTGTGCGCCAGAACGGATGTTCCATACCAGTTTTTTCCAGCGGTCAGGCTGGTGAAACTGCAACTCAGGTGCTGCTGTCGGCGGTGCGTATTGCGCCGAACATTCTGCGAGATTGCACGTGCGTTCTTCCTAATAATCGCGCAGGTTGTAAGGAATGTCAAGACCGATACAAATATGCCGGGCGGAATAGTTTATGCGCTTTGCATAAAGAAGCAGGAAGGGAGGAGACGAATGGCGCCTAGTTGGTTATGGCGCGGCGCGGTATTGGCGGTGGTTGCCGGCGTCGATGTGGTGCTGGTGTTGCCGCTGGCGATGGTGACGTGGTTAATGCTCGGCAGCCTGCACAAACAAGAAGAACGCTCTGCGGAGCTTGTGTTTGGGGAGCGGTATATTCGGCTGAAAGGGTGACACTATGCTCAAGGAAGATGAAATGGTGTTGGCGTTTATCCGCCAACATCCAGATACGCGTTTGACGGCAATCGCGGCGGAACTCAAGTTGCCGCAAGCGATCATCGTCGGCTCGTTGGGCCGGCTCCAGCGCAGCGGCGCGATCCGGTACACGTACAAGAAGATTGGGGAGCGCAACAATCAGGCGCGTCCGCTCGATTTCGAGTACCAGTTTCAGGTGTTGCAGCCGGCGGCGCCCGGCGAACGCGATGCGACCTGGGACGAACTGACGGGACGCGTGGCTCGGCCCGCATTGGCGGACGCAGAACGCGTTGTGCTTCGCCAGATTGGGCGGGCGATTCACGGCGTCACCGGCGATCCAGTGCCGACAGTGCCGCCATCGGCAACTGACGCAAACCTCCCTGTCCACGCCCCGTGCGCCATCTGCGGGTCTTCGGCGCACCCAAACCTCATCGTTCGGCATATCAAAACCAAATACGGCGATTACGGCCTACGCCGCCTGTGCCATGCGTGCGGACGGGCGGTGGGCGATCTCGACATGGAGGAGTATCGCGGCCGGCTCTATGCGCGCGCCATGAATGCGCTGGCGGAAGCGGCGCACATCCTGAGCATGGCGCCGGCCAACGACAAGGCGCTGGCGGGGCTGGCAAATATCGCCACGCTGCAAGACGCGTTCGACTCGCGTGTAATCGGCTTCCAGTGCGAGATCGACGCCGGCGACGTAAAGGCGGTCGATCATGAGTGACGATTGGAAGTTCGGCGGCTTCGATGACCCTGAAGAAAACTGGGTCAAGCTGCCCAAAGCGATATACGAGAACCTGGCGCGTTTTTCGAGCGAGGCTGAGTTGAAGGTTGTGCTCTATGTGCTGCGCCACACGTGGGGTTACGGCGACGACTACAAGGCGATGAGCGTCGATGAAATCTGCGCCGGCCGCAAGCGCAAGGATGGCACGCGCATCGATTCCGGCACGGGCTTGCAGCCCCAGGCGGCGCGCGATGGCATCAAGCGCGCCATCGAACATGGCTTCGTGCGCGTGTGGCTGGATGCATCCGATCCGGGCCGGCAGGTCAAGTATTACATGCTGGCGCGCCACGATCTTGACCGTCTCCCACCCGGCGTCGAGCAGCTTTTTGAGGCCGAAACCGGGGGTGAAAATCACCCAGGGGGGAGTGAAAATCACCGGGGGGGAGGGTGAAAATCACCCAGGGGGGGTGAAAATCACCCAGGGGGGGGGTGAAAATCACCCATCGTACAGAGATAGATACTTAGATAGATCATCAGATAGAAACTTAGAGAGAAATGTTGAGGGGGGCAATGCACCGCAAGCGCCGCTACCAGCATCAGGCAACGCCAACGCCGACCCATTCTTTGGGCAATCGCGCGCGTCCTGGTACGGCTTTGGCGGGCAGCGTAAACGCGCCATGCAGAACACCGACGCGGCCGTCAGGATTGGGCTGGACGCACCGGCGTTCACGGCGCTGGTCACGCGGCTGGTGGAAATCCATCACCTGGTCGCGATTGTCGATGCCGGCGATGACAATGAGTTGCGCCGGATGCAGGAGCTTGCCGTGATGCTGGCTGGCGCGTCCTTCCAGATCGACACCGTTGAGAAGATCGACAAGCTGTACGCGGCTTGGAAGAAGCAGTACGGGAAAGGCGACGTGGCGCCCTACGCCAACTCGCTCAAGAACTACGCTAGTTCGTTAGCGCAACAGGGGAGATTGAAAGATGGACATGTCATTGACGCCAGTGGCACGCGTGCTGTCGCTGCCGAAGGGGCGCGAACTCAAGCCGCCCGCGCCAAGCAGCGCGCCACTGCTGCACAGTTGCCCGCATTGCCGAGCGGGGATGTTGATTTCTAGCGGCATGACTCTGCGCGAAGCGATGGCGCTGCCGGATGGCGATTTGCTGCGCAACGCCGACTCGCTCTTTTGTCAGTGCGACGCCGGAAGCGCGCTGCTGGCGATGATCACGCGCCGCAACGCCGACTTCATGCAGTGGCTGAAGACCACCGAAACCGCACAGCGGGAAGCTGCCGCACGCGTGGCCGCCGGCGCGTTCGGGCTGGCCGGCATTCCAGATCGCTTCCGCAACGCGACCTGGGCGGCGATGCGCAACCGATGCGGGAAAGACCCGGAGAAGCAAGAGGCGTTGACGCTCACCTACCGGCTGATCCAGGACGGCTACATCGAGCGCGGCGGCGTCAAGAAGAAATCGCTCTTGCTGTGGTCGAAGCGGCGCGGCACAGGCAAGACGTACCTGGCGACAGCGGTCTTCAAGCAGGGGATCAAGAACCGGCCCGGCTTGTGGATTTGGTTTCATCGGCTGGTCGAGTCGGTGCGCGCCGGCTACAACAGCGACGGCGACGCCTACAAGCTGCTGGCGCAAGCGCGTGACATCGACGTGCTGATGATGGACGAATTGGGCCACAACTGGCGCGACGACGCCACCGCGCACACGGTCGAGGTGCTGCACAGCGTGCTGTTTTACCGGCACGCCTACGATATGCCGACGATCTTCACCAGCAACAAGTCGCCTGACGAATTGGCGACGATGTTTGGCGAGGAACATTGGCAGCGTATCGGGGAGATGGCGGCAATTGTGGAGATGGGCGGGGAAACGCTCAGGGAGATTGGGTGATGACAAACGACGCATCGGCAATGCTTTCACAGCCCTACGACCTGCGCGCCGAAAAAGCCGTCATCGGCTCGGCGCTGATCGACCCGGACGCCTACGACCGCGCCGCCGGCTTGGGGTTGACGGCGAAGGACTTCTACCAGGAAGCCAACACCGTAATCTGGCAAGCGATGGAGTACCTGGCGGCGCGCGGCGAGCCGGTCAACGATTTCGTGCTGGTGACAAACGAGATCGAGCAAGCCGGCGACCTCGACACGTTGGGGAGCGTGGCGTACCTGACGGAGTGCGCCGCCGACACGCCCAGCGCGCTGTACATCGACCACTATGCCAAGATCGTGCTGGCGGCTTCGCTGCGCCGGCGCATCATCGGCGCCGGCAGCGACATTGTGAAGTTGGCATACGAAGCGACCAACGACGGCGACCCGGCGCTGCTGCTGGATGCCGCTATGCAGAAGTTTATCGATATAACCGCCGAAAGTTCGGCGGGTTTTACGCCGGTCAGCAAAGTCTTGCCGGACGCGCTCAACCAGATCGAGCAGGGCAACACGACCGGGATCATGACCGGGTACGGCATGTTGGATCGCATCCTCGGCGGGTTGCGACCGGGCGAATTGAGCATCCTGGCCGGGCGGCCGGCGATGGGCAAGAGCGGCCTGGCGCAATGCATCGTCAACAACATCTGCAAGCGCGGGCGGAACGTTGCGCTCGTCAACCTGGAGATGAGCAGCCAGGAGACCACCAATCGCATTCTGTCGCAAGAGAGCGGCGTGCCGTTGACCACGATCCGGCGCGGCGGCGAGTACGTGGCCGAAGACGAGTGGGTGGCGCTGCTGGCGGCGGCGTCGGTGATCAGCGAGTTCGGCTTGTTCTTGCTCGACAAGCCGTCGGTGTCCGTGAGCCAGTTGCGCGGCGTCTGTCGCGGACTCCAGCGCACCTACGGCCTCGATATGGTCGTGATCGACTACCTGCAACTGCTTAGCACGGGCAAGAAGCAAGGCAGCGACGAGAACCGGCAACAGGAAGTCTCCTACATTGCACGCAGTCTCAAAATCCTGGCGCGTGAGTTGGGCGTGCCAGTGCTGGCGCTGGCGCAGTTGTCGCGTGCGGTCGAATCGCGCGCCGACAAGCGCCCGATGCTGAGCGACCTGCGCGAGTCGGGTGAAATAGAGCAGGCGGCGGATTCCGTGATGTTCATCTATCGCGATGACTACTACAACGAGGATAGCGAACGCCAGAACATTGCCGATGTCATCGTCGCCAAAAACCGCAACGACGGCACCGGGTCCGCGCCGCTCTACTTCCGCAAAGAGTTGACCGTCTTCCGTGATCTGGAAGTCTCACGCACCACATTGGAGTACTGAAAAGCAAAGCGCCGGCCATAAAGACCGGCGCTCGCCAACATCGGCAATGTGATGTTTGGGTGACGCCTTGATAGTAGCACACCTGTGCGGCTGCTGTCAAGCACTTCTCGTCAGTTTAGTTTGATAAGCCAAAGGTAATACCATGAGCGGAATTTGGAACGTAGAAAAATCGGGTGCTACAGGATACGCACATGGTGAAGGTGGAGCGCCGATCATGCGCGATGGGACGTACTTTTTCCGGCTCAAAACGCGCTGTTTTGTGCGCTTTGGCGAGATGTACGACGCAATTGTCGCCTACAAACGCGCGCATGACGGAAATTCACCCTCCGTGCGCAACCTGATGGCGATCTGCAACTACAACAGCACGGCGGCGGTGATGCACGCGTTGGAGGCGCTGGAAGCGGAAGGGCTGATCACGCGCGGCTACAACATATCGCGTCATATCTGCGTGGCCGGCGGTGCATGGACGCACGGCGGCGCGCATGATGCCGAACTAACGCCATACGCATCGATGGCGTGGACACGCATTGTCGAGTACAAGCAAGCGCACGACGGCAACGCGCCGACGATACACGACCTGATGGTGCGCTGTCGGTTTTCTAGCAAATCGGTCACACGCGCCGCTGTGGTCGAGCTACGCACGGCGCAATTGGTGCGAATGCCACCTGATCCGATTGCACGGCATCTGGAAGTAGTGGGCGGCCAATGGACGCTGGCCGGCGGTGAGTGAGCTTGTCGGCGCCAGCGTGCGCTTCGTCGGCAGCAACGGCGACACGCGTCTCGGTGTCGTGCTGGCTGTCGAGGCCGGCGGGTTGATCCAAGTCGCCTGGGATCGGTTTAGCGATTTAGAAGCTCGCTTCGTCGCCGCCAAGCGCAAACCGAGCGACCACGAGCAAGCCGCCATCGAGCCGCACAAGGCGTGGGTGTACGCCCCCGGCCACAGCGGATGGCCGGCGGGATCGAAATTGGAGATCGTGTAGAGCTTTCTTAGAGTTTTCTTGGAGGTTTCACATGCCACAACACAGCGTTATCGTCCGAACCTATGCCAACTGTGTTATCACCGTCAGTCGATCCTGTGACGGACTGGGCGCGTTGTGCGCCCACGTGCTCGATGCTAGAACACACATGCACACGCCGGCTATCAATGCTACCAACTCCGAACAGGCGCTGGAACAGGCAATGGCGTTTGTCGATGCGCTGCCCGAAGAAGGGCGCACGTGGGCGCCGTCACTGCCCGTGCGGATTTGACGAATTATGCGCTACATGGTATTATTTTGATTAGTTCGGCAATGTTGGAAGGGAGTGACGCCATGTGGTGGTTCTACATCAACGCCGGCCAGCCGTGGGGATTGACCAAGACCCAGGTTGGCAAGCTGGTCAACCAGTACAACCTGCGTAGCAAAAGCATCGGCACGCGCTCTGCCGTGTACGGGCCGGAGTGGGTGCAACTGATGCGTAAGCTCGGCAAGCAGCCGGCAGATGCGGTCTATGCCCGCAACATTGCCGAGTTGCCTGCCGTTTTTTTTGGGGCGTAATATGCCTACAGGAATACAAAAGCGCCGAGATATTCATCGCAGCCCCTTTGCGGTGACAGTACCCTTCACCAAGCCCGAACAGGCTCTGATCGCGCGGCTGGCTGAGGAGCGGCAAGCGCCCAAAGAGAACCACGCTTCGGCGCGCGACAAGCGAATCATGTACCGCGACAACGTGGCGACGCACCTGATCGGACTGATGGGCGAGTACGCCGTCTCGAAGACGCTTGGCGTGCCTTTCGACCAGGAAGCCTACGTCGCCGGCGACTTGGAAAAGGACATGGTGATCTTCGGCGTGGGCGTCGAGATCAAGACGCTCCAGGGTTATCTGGCTTTTCGGGTGCTCGAAGACTTCGTGGCCGATGTCGCCGTGCTGGTGACGTACAAGGCCGGCGTCTTCGACCAGGTGACGATCCAGGGCTGGATCGACCGGGAGACTTTTGCGGCGTGCCATTTTCAAGACGACTTCGGGTACGGCGTGCGCCCCTGTATGCAGCCCAATCGTCTACATCCGATTTTTACCCTCAAGACATTTTGCGAGGTGCGAGCGAAACATGTCTGATGCAATCACGCCGGCGCTAAAGTGGCCCGGCTCCAAACGATGGTTGGTGGATCAACTGAGCGAACTCTACGTGCCCTACCGCAAGCGGTGGTTCGTGGATTTGTTCACAGGGTCAGGCGCGGCGGTGCTCGGCGTGCATCCAGACCGCGCCATCCTCAACGACGCCAACCCGCACGTGATGAACTTTCACAAGTGGGTGCGCATGGGGCTGTGCATCGACCACGACATGGCGCGTGGCGTCGATGGGCTGGTGGTGCCGTTGGTCAATGACCAGGACATCTACTACGCGCACCGAGAACGCTTCAACGCGCTGATCGACGCCGGCCAAGCCAACTCACAGGAAGCGGCGCTGCTGTTCTGGTACATGAATCGCACGGGCTACAACGGGCTGGTGCGGTTCAATCGCGGCGGGCATTTCAATACGCCCTTTGGCCGCTACGCCAAGCTGGACTACGCCGGCTATGCGGTGAAGTTTCACCAGATTGGGCGGGCGATGCAAACCTGGCGCCTGTTGAGCCGGGACTTCACGCTGGTGCCCGTCAAGCCCGGCGATTTTCTCTACGCCGATCCTCCCTACGACAACCAGGCCGGCGGCGGCTTTACCGGCTACGCGGCGGGCAGCTTTGCCTGGTACGACCAGGTGCGCCTGGCGGATTTTCTGGCAAAGCACGACGGGCCGGTCGTTGCCAGCAACGCTGCCACCGACCGGATTATCGACCTGTACCGCGAGCGCGGCTTCCAGGTCGAAACGGTCTCTGTGCGCCGCTCGATTTCTTGCAAGGGCAGCCGGCGCACGGCGGCGATGGAGATCATCGCCACGAAAGGGGTGCGAAAGTGATTCGCAGTCATCTACGCCCGCATGGGCATCCTACCGCACGCAAGGAGTTTGCACGCCTGCACGCACGGCGCCAGTGGGACGCGTTGCTGGCGTGGTGCGTGGACGCGGGGCACAACGTAGCGGCGCTGACGCCGGCGGTCGATGCCGATGCAAAGGCGATCCGGCGCCAGATAGCCAAGACGCGTCAGGCGTTGCGGCGGCGTGGCGTGGCTGTGCCGGTGATGCTGGAGAGCAATCTTGATGTGTAGACAACGCCGAAGCAGTACGGCGATAGCCCACCGTGAAAAAAAGTTGCAGCGGTCGAACGACTCATACGTCGTGGCGGCGGGGCGCATTGACCTGTCGTCCATAGAACCGGCCGAAAGTCCTTCGTTGGGCGCGTGGGGGCGGAATGCGGGAGACCGTCCCCGATTCAGTTTTCTGAGTTCCAGGTTGGGCTGCACTGACTGGACGCTGGTTGCCGTACTGCTCGTCTTTGCCTTGAGCCTGGGCACGCTCACTCGCGCCCAGGCTCAAGGCCATCTACTCGATTTACCGGACGCCCTGACGCTGCGCATGGCGCAGGTTGCCAAAGGCGAGGACGGCATCGACCCGGCGCAACCGGCGTGCGTGATGCGCAATCGCATCGTGGCCGGCTGGTCGCCGTGGAAAGTGCTCAATCACTTCTACGCTGCGCCGCACACAGTTAGCGCCGACGAACTGGCGCGTGTGCGCGCCGTGCTGCGCGATGGCGCCGGCTGCGACCCGGACGCCTACTTCCAGTGGTCAACCTCCGACGTGACGCGTGTGAAGCCGGCGGCGAGTGCCTGGCTTTACAGCGCCAACGGCAACCACTACTACCGGCGCGACGCGCTGAAACGAGGCTAACCGCGTGATCACCAAGCGCAAAGTCGCCATGCCGCCGCCGCGCCCTGGGCAGCACGGCGCCGAGATTATCAAGCGGCTGGAACGCAACGTCAACGGCAACCGCCGCGCGTGGCAGGTCTTCGCTGACTTTTGCGAGATTGCAGAGCGATGTCTGATCGACCAGCCAGCACACATCGAGAACGCTGCTGCCGGTTTGCCCGTTACGGAGAACGACGAGACGGTCGCCGTCTGGGAGAAGCTCTTTCAGTGGTACCCGAAGCACAGGGAAAATGACTGGCAGAACTTCACGGAGTGCTACATCCTGCTTGTGGACGCCGCCGACAACGCGCAGAAGATCGATTCTTCGTGGGACGTATTGGGCGAAGTTTTCATGGACTTTGGGGCGCCGAGCGCCTGGCACGGCCAGTTCTTCACGCCGTGGGTAGTCGCCAAGATGACCGCGCAGATAACCCACGACGACAGCCTGCTGCACACGCGCCTGCTCGAAGCGGCGCGGCGCGTCTCGAAAGCCGGCGGCGTGGACGGCGCGCTGCTCGACAGCATGGCGCTGCTGAGCCTGGGTGCGCCTGGGGAGAGTCTTCAAGCCAAACAGGGCGATTGGTTCAACCGCTGGTTTTTGCCGCGCGTGGCGCCCCACGTCGAGCCGGTGATGGTGTACGACTGCGCGTGCGGCAGCGGCGTCATGCTGATGGCAAGCGCCAGCCAACAGCCAACATGGGCGAATCAGTGGGGCTTGGTGCGCTACTACGGGCAGGACATCGACGCACAGTGCGTGCAGATGGCGCGCATCAACATGATGCTGCACGGGTTGAACGGATATGCGCTCAAGTGTGACCGCGCCCTGTTGCGCGGCAACTTGCGCAAGCAAGGGATCGACCCGGACGCGCTGGAAACGCTGCCCGTACTGGCGCCAATACAATCCGCCGAACATTCACCGATATTGCCGGCGGCGCACACAAACGGCGGGACGCCGGCGCGCATCGATGTCGAGGTCAACTGGGCGAACGCAGCGCAGTTGGGTTTGTTTGCGTGAGGTGTCACGTGCCAAGAACAATCACAGACTGGGTATTGGTGTTGGCCGGTACGGGGTTCGTGGTGTGGATGTTGTTTGTTTTTGCCGCTGCGTGGGTGCTTGGCGGCTGAGTACGGATTATCGAGAAGGAGGACTCGGTGAGCGAACAATTGGGAACACATTGGGAAAACTGTGCAACGGAAGGCGGCGAGGGGCATTACGCGTGCGCGGTGGCCGAGATCGAGCGATTGCGCGCGCAGTTGCAGGCGCAAGCTCCGCAGCCTGGCGCCGTCTCGGTGTTGGCGTCGGACATTGTGTTTGGCGACGCTCAACCTACCTACGAGTTCGTACAGCACCCGGCGCACTACAACAGCCACCCGGCCGGCATTGAGTGCATTACGGTCATCGAGCCGATGAGCTTCAATGTCGGCACGGCGATTAAACACTTGTGGCGCGCCGGCCTGAAGCCAGGCGCCGACCACGTGCAGGACTTGCGCAAGGCGATCACCTATATCGAGTTCGAGATTGCGCGCATCGAGCGCGGCAAGGCCGGCGGCTGATGACCGTGCGCCTCATTGCCGGCAGTGCGCACGACCTGAGCGCACTGCCGGATGGTTCGATCCATCTTGCTGCGTTTTCGCCGCCCTATCTAGGGCTGCGCAAGTACCACGGCGATCAGGGCGTTGCGTGGCCGGCGGTGACATACGCACCGATGGTCAATACGCCCGCCGTCACCGTGCCGGCGATGACCTGTCCGCTTGGCAACGAAGCAACCATCGAAGCATACATCGGTCATCTTGTGCTGGTGCAGCGCGAAGTGTGGCGCGTGCTGCGCGATGACGGTGTATGCTTTGTGAATTTGGGGGACAGCTACGCCAACGACGATAAGTGGGGCGGAACAACAAGCGGAAAACACACATTGGCTTTACACGGTGAGCCTGTAGGGAGAGTCCGCCGACATACCGGATTGAAACCCAAAGACTTGACGCTTGTGCCGGCGCGCTTTGCGTTGGCGATGCAGGCGGAGGGCTGGTATATCCGCAACGACATCATTTGGGCGAAAGGCGTCAGTTTCAACCCGGTTTACTCCGGCTCGACGCTCCCTATGTCGCGCACGGATGCCTTCACCCAGTCGCACGAGTACGTGTGGTTGCTTGCCAAGCAGGAACGCTATTTCTTCGACCTGTACGCCGTCAAGGAAGCGCCGGCCAGCTACACGCGTAAAGGCGGCGCCGCGCCCTACACGGCCAACGGCAGCACAACCAACGGCGTCGGCTCCAAAAGCCTGCATCAGATGAGCGTCGCCGGGCGCACGCCGCGCACGGTCTGGACGATCAACCCCACCGGCTATCGCGGTGCGCATTTTGCCGTGTGGCCGGAAGAATTGGTCGAGAAGTTAGTGCGCGTGGGCACTTCCGCCAAAGGCGTGTGTCCGACGTGCGGCGCGCCGTGGAAACGCGTCGTCCAGAAGCAGCCGGCATCCTCACGCACCGTCAACGGCAGCGGGCCGCACGGCGAGCACGGCTTCATCGGCTCCAGCCGCGTCGATGATCCGCTGGAGTACAGCACGTTCGGCTGGATTCCCACCTGCAACTGCTATTTTGGCGGCGATTATCGTCCCGACGATTTCGAGGTCGTGTGGTCGCCCACCGGCGAGCAGAGCGAAGACGATCCTTCTCTGGAGACCGGGCGCGCCGGCTGGAACCGCACGCGTGCCGGCAACGAAGGCCGGCACCCGATGACGCGTTACGAGCAGCGCCACTACGCTGACCAGTTGCGCAGATCGCCCCACCGCGCCGAGATGAAAACCGAAGCCGGCGCAGCCGCGTTCGCTCACTATTTGCGCACCGACCGTGCTGGCGCCCGCCCTGTGCCGGTTGCGCTTTTGGATCGTTGGATCGACGCCGGTTGGCTGACGCGTGTCGAGGTTCCTTTTCATGTGCCGGCGTTGCTGGATGATCCCGAACTGCCGGAAGACGCCATTGCGCCGGCGGTGTGCGCGCGGTGTGATGGCAGCGGCGTGGATGCGTTGCCGATGTTTGGCGACGCGCTGCCGTGCCCGGCGTGCGGCGGCCAGCCCGTAACCGGCGGCAACGATGCGTGGCGACGCTGGAGAGCGGAAGCCGACGAAGCGCAAGCGAACCGGCAATTGGTGCTTGACCGCATTGCGGCGCTTGGCAATCTACCGGTTGCGCCGGCGGTGGTGCTCGACGTGTTCTCCGGTTCCGGTACAACCGGCGCGGTGGCGACGCAGCTTGGGCGCGACTACATCGGCATCGACATCAACCCAGGTTATCACGCGTTGGCCGAGGAACGCATCGGCGCGACGCAGATCGATCTATTCGCAGGAGAAACACCGTGATTTGGTTCACCCCACCCCACATTTTGGAGATCGTCGCGCCGGTCGAGTTTGGCGCCGTCGTGCTCAATCCGCCCTTCACGACAAGCGAAGCCGGGACGCAATCCGCCGATCATTCGGCGGATAAAGACGCGCCGGCGGAAAGTGACGAGGAGATTGCCTGTGAGTAAGCGCGTCTTTCAGCCGATACCGGAACAGCAGTCGCGCTCGATGCAGAAGCGCATCCTGGCCGAAGCGCAGCGCGACGGCACGATGCATACGCTCTACTGGTATGTCGAGATTCGCCTGCCGATGCGCTGGCACGAGCACGGTCGCAACCTACTGCGACCGGCGTCTTTCCCGCATGAGTGGGTGCCGGTGATCCCGGTTGGCGACGATCCGAAGGACTCGGAACGCGCGGCGGTGGCGCTGCGCGATGCGTTTGCAAAGGACAATCCCGACCGGGGATTTTCGTTTAGCGTTTGCCTGACCGCCGCCGACATCCTCGACAGCAGCGGCGTGACATGGTACCGGTACGGGCTGGAGGAACCCTGGGGCGCCAGCAAGCCGGAACCGGTTTGGGACGCGGTGTGCCCCGTATGCGGCGCGGTGACGCGCGGCGAGCCGTGCGCGTGTCTGGTGGAAGCGGCGCCGCCGGCCATCGTTGCCGACAGCGCCGGCGTCTGGCACGTGTATGAGGCTGGCGCGGTTGTGTGCGGCGTCGAGACCGGGATGGGCGCGTTTGTGACGCCTGAGCGGGCAGCGTGGCCGGCGCTGGCGTTATGCGAGCAGTGTGTAGCGGCAAGCAGCGAACGTGTGCTTGCCTTGATCATCGGGAAAGGAATCAAGCATGTCGATCAAACCGTTGGGGCGCAAAGCCTACGGAAGCATTCCGCATCTACCTGGCAGCCGCACCGGGCCTGCCGATTGGTCGTGCCACGAAGGACAGGCGCGCATCTGCACCGTCACGCGTCGCGACGCCAGAGACGTGATCGTTGTGCAGCAGAAACTTGACGGGTCGTGCTGCGCCGTGGCGCGCATCGGTGACGAGATCGTCGCCTTGTCGCGCGCCGGCTATCGTGCCGAGACCTCGCCCTATATCCAGCACTGGGTCTTCGCCTGGTGGGTGGATCAGCGGGCGCGGCGCTTTCGTGAGTTTCTGGCGGATGGCGAGCGCGTGGTCGGTGAGTGGCTGGCGTTGGCGCACGGCACGCGATACGACTTGCCGCACGAACCGTTCGTGGTCTTCGACATCATGCGCGGCAGTGAGCGTGCGCCCTTCCTGGAAGTGATGGCGCGCTGTGCGTGGGGCGGCGGCGTGGGGCGTCCATTCACTATGCCGCAACTGATCAGCTACGGGCCGGCGGTGCATGTGGATGATGCCATGATGCGTCTGAGTGCGCGCCTGCACGGTGCGTCCGACAATATCGAGGGTATCGTCTATCGCGTTGAGTATGACGGCAAGGTCGATTTCCTTGCCAAGTACGTCGATCACGACAAGGTGGATGGCATTTACCTGCCAGAGATCAGCGGCAAGCCGGCGGTGTGGAACCGGTTCATGGGCACGCGTCTCAACGAGATGTTCGACCTGCCGATGATTACGGAGTGGGCGGCAGGACGGGCAAAAGCATTCATCCAAACAGAAAAGGAAACCGAAGATGGCAGCGATCTTTGATGTCGAGGAGTTCGAGCCGGTTGCACTCAGCCGGACAAGCAAGAAGCCCAAAGCGCCGGCTAAAGGCAAGGCCGCCAGCGCGCTGAAGACCTACAAGAAGAAGGTGGGCGCGTTCTACGCAAAGCGCCGCGCGTGGACGGCCAGCGCCAAGCGCACGGAGCTTGAGCGCATCGCCGCATTCTGCCTGCAAGAGCGCATCGACCTGGACGAGCAGCGCGACGGCATTGCGATCCTGCTCAAGCTCTACCGGACGAAAGCGGCGAGGCCGGCATGACGACAAACACACCTGCCGGCACTAAATGCACCTGGGAAAACTGCAATCGCCCCGCCTCGCATCCGCAAATAGAAAGCACGGGCGAACAGTGGGCGAATTTGTGCGACGAGCACACAGCAGAACTGGATGCGTCTGTCGATTCGCTCGATCCTGGGGACATGTTACGCACGTGGATTCTCGCCGCTGGCGGCGTCGATGCAATGATGCGTGCCATCACAAAGGAGTCGCCGGCATGAAGATGCACCTACGCTATCTCTGGTATGTGCTGCGCCACAAGTGGTACGTTTTCACGGAGTGCGTGCGCCTGGGCATCCCGTGGGCCGGCGTCACGCACGACTGGCAGAAGTTTACGCGCGCCGAGTGGCGCCCGTATGCGCTGACCTTCTACGGCGGGTATGAGCGTAAGGATCGCCCGGCCTGGCTGGTGACGGACTTCGAGCGCGCCTGGCGTCATCACCTACTCCACGGGCCGCATCACTGGGAGCACTGGATTATCAAAGCCGGCGACTTTTCCGAGTGCGCGGCAATGCCGAAGCGCTACGTGCGCGAGATGGTGGCCGATTGGTACGGCGCCGGCTGTGCGCGCAACGGCGCACCCAAAGGCGCGGATCGCTATGCAGAGGTGCGTGTTTGGTACAGCAAGCAAGGCGACCGCATTCGCCTTCACCCCGTCACGCGCTACCAGGTCGAGCACCTGATTGGACTGAGATGACCTGATGCCAACTACCGCCGAGCAAATCCGCCAACTGAAAGAACGCATCCGCGCAAACGGAGGACAGATCGTCGCCATCGACGGCGTGCCCTATCGGGACGGCGCGCCCCAAAGCGGTGAAAGATCACCGGATAAGCGCCAGCGCGCCAGGCGCACCACGCCGGCGGCGGGCAGCCCGCTGGAAGCGAAGTTCCTCGATACGTGGCGCGCGTTGTGCCCGGAGGTCGAGTTGGTGCGCGAGTATATGCCCGTGCCCGATGTTGCCAGATGGCGCGCCGACTTTGCGATTCCGGCGCTGCGCATCATGATCGAGGTGGATGGCGGCACGTGGGAGAAAGGCGTCAAGGGGCACGGCTATGGCGCTGGCGCGACGCGCGACGCCGTGAAGCAAAACGCCGCGGTGCTGGCCGGCTGGCGTGTCTTTCGCTTTACGACCGACATGCTGCACAAGCGCGCTATCGTCGCCAGCATCACGCCGATTATCGAGTTGGTGCGAAGCGAACTGGCGTAGAGGATTGCCAGCAAAGCAAGAAGCCCGGTCATGCGACCGGGCTTCTTTGTTGTTACTCGTTATGCGGGCGTCCCGGCCCGTCCGCTGGCTTGTGATCGACGGCCTCGACATCGGTCAACACCCAGGCGTTGCCGAGCTTGCGCCCGACGCCGTGCTTGGCGTGCAGGTACTTGACGTGCGCCTGTGCGCGGCGGATGCTGACGCCCCACTCAGCCGCGAGTTGAGGGATCGTGCGCAGATGAGCGTTGCGGTCTGCCGGCTCCACGGCATCGGCAAACGAGCGCGCCGCTCGAATTTCCGTGCCGAGTGTTTGGCCGTTGATCTTGCCGCCGGCATACGCCTGGTGCGCATCCTTGATGAAGCCTTCGGCGTCGCGGCGGGCGTCCCACTGCGTGTAGGGTTCGGGCAGTGGCAGCCCCTGCGCCCACCGGTCGAACGCTTCCGCCGGCGGCATGTTGGCAACGATGTCGATCAGGCGCCGGCACTGCGCCAGGTCTGCCCACTCAGCCAGTTCGCTTTCGGCGCCGGCTGGCGGGCCGACGAGCACCATGTTGAAGACGTGGACGGTGCCCTTGTCCGGTTCGCCCGGCATGGGCACGACGCGGGCGGCAAAGCCGCGTCCGGTCAACTCATCGGCGGCCATGTGCAGGCGCCGCAGGTAAATGGCAATTTCCAGGTCTTCGATCTGCCACCGCCCCAGGGCGGCGACAGTATCGATGTGCTTCTGAAAGACGATGATTGGTTGCGCTTCCATAGGTGATCCTTTCGCCGGGTTTAGCCGCCCGGCTCGGCGTTAAACGTCTAGTCGCTCATCCGGTCGTAGCAGTCCGGGCAGGAGGTGCCCAGGCTGGCGTTCATTACCTGCGCCGCCGGCACGCTGTGGCCGCACGAGCAGCGCACCAGCTTCACTGGCTGCGGCGTCCGCTTGCGACGGATGACGCCGTAGCCGTGGTCGTAGTAGTAGTTCGGTGACTCGCACCACCGAACCGTAGCGCCGCCGGCCAGCATGAATTCGATAGCCGGCACGGTTGTGTTGTTCATCGTCGCGGCTTTTTCGATGGCGGCGGCGAGCGTCTCGGCTGTCGCCGGTTTGAACGTCACGCCGAAACTGCCAACGTAGCCGTCAGTGATCTCAAACTCTGATGCGTTCATGTCCCCCTCCTAGACCAACCACTCAATGCTGTCGAACGCCGTTTCCGGTCGTTCGTAAAACCAGTACCCCTTCTCGGCGGCGTAAAACTTCACTTGCCAGCCACCGAAGCGACCGCGGTCACGCGCCGGGAAAACTTCCGCCACCCGCTCGCCGCCACGTACCAGGTAAGCGAGAACCGGGATGGCGCCGTCGAACTCCATGAATGCACGCGGGTTGTAGCCCGCCGCTTCGATCCGCTCATTCAGCCCGGCGGGGTTTTCCGAAGAACTGTACGGTTCCGCCGGCTGGTACCGGCCATTCATAGATTCCCACCGCATCGGCTTGCCCGTGATAGGGCAGACAAAAGATTCCATCCGATCCTCCTTTTACTTATTTATACGCAATTGCGTACAAATTCAGTATAGCACAGGTTTGCCCGCCTGAATCATACGATTACCCTACGAAATTATACGCTATTGCGTGCAATTGATTTTTATAGGTCGAATTTTAGTCAAATATGTTGACTGTATATGCATACAGTGATAATCTACGCGTATCGGCAATTCAATTTCCTCACGCAAAGGGGTGACACCATGACGAAGGAAGAATTTGAGGTGGTCGCGGAACTGGTCGCGCTGGCGCGGCGTCCGCTCGACACGGGTAGTTTCGACCGGCGCGGCATCGCCCAGTCGCTGCGTTTGATGCGCAAGCGCGGGTTGTCGGCGCCCCAGGCCGTTGCGGTGGTAGATCGGCTCAATCGGCGCGACGACCTGCCGATGTGGGAGCATCGGCCCCAGTTGCCCGACATGACGCCGGCTGAGCGGATGCAGTGCTTCGCCTGGTCGCGCTTCGGGTTAAACCGGCGAGAGCTCCTCGACGCGCTGCGCGATGGCAGCGTCTACACGGCGTTGCACGCGGCGTTCGACCCGGAGCACGAAGACGTGTTCCGCCTGGAGCGCATCCGGCGTGAAGGCCGGCGCTACACGATCACCGTGCAGCTTGTGCAGCGGAAGGACGGCCACTGGCGCAAGCGCGGTGCGCCGACGACGGAAGCCATCGCGTTCGAGCGCGTCCTGCGCGGCGCGCCAGTTCTCTACACACTGAGGTAATATGCGAGTACAGATCGATCTATCCGAGGCGCTGGCGAACTGGCTGGCGGATTACGGCGGCAACGTCGAAGCCGGCATCCTGGCCGCGGCGCGCGTCGCCGGCTTCACCGGATCGGTGCGCCACCCGATCACGGTGTCAGAGTGCATGTTGCGCGCGGCTGAGCAGTACGGCGTCGCCGTCGCACGCAACGTGATCACCACGGCGTGTCAGCGCCACGCACTGACGGCGCGCAAGAGCGGCGACACGTGGCTGGTTGACTCGACGGCGTTCGATGCATGGCTGGCGCGATACGTGGCGCGAGAAACGCATCTTTCGCGATGAAATAGATGTACAGTACAGCTATTTCAGTGTGCTGGCCGGCTGTACCGAGTGCGTAGGCGGCGACGTGGGTACAGCCGGCGCCACACTGGAGACGCCGGCTGTACAGTCCGGTACGGTACAGCCGGAAGCGCACAGAAAGGCGCGAAATGACGGTGTAGGCGCACTTTCGCGGTGTACCGCACTGTACTGAATTAGTAAAGGAAAAACAAATGGTTATCAAGTTAGGTTTGATTGCTAACCGGCATCCTTTGCCGGTTAGCGAGTATTTGATGGAGGCTGACGCTACCGAGCGGTACGGTTATCATCAGGGGTTGTACGATGAAATCATCCGCCGAACAGCGCGGTATGCCGGTGTCGATGTCCGTCTATATGCGACCGGCCTCACGATTGCGGCGATTGCGGCGGTCAAAGGTCTGGAGGCTGCTGGCTGCACGGTTGTGGTGATGAACTATGATCGTGAGTCTGACAGCTACATTGAAATTAGTTTGTAGGAGGAAGCGGATTTCTATGTACGCCGAGCACATCATCGGCTTGACGGCGAAAGAACAGGTGCGGCCTGATGACCCCGATCAGGTCGCATCTGTTTCTTCGCGTTACCAGGCAATTCGCGCCGCCGGCGCGCTGCGTCCGCGCGTCGAGGAAAAGCAGCTTGGCGAGGATGGCAGCCTGTTCGAGCTTGACAGGCTGGCCGGCGACAACCAGTATGTATTTCTGTCCTACGGTGCGCGCTACCGCGAGTACCGGACGCCGGCTATGTGCTATGGCTTTGTCTTCGACGCCGAGCAACTGGTCACGGAGTACGGCGCCATCGTCGGCGGCGACATGCTCAACCGCTACGAGCGCCTGCTGGAGCGATGCATTGCCGAAGTGGCCGCCACCTTGCCGCCGCTCGAAATGATCTCCGACGCCGAGCTTGCCGACTTTGCGGCGCTGGCTGGCGACGACCCCGACATGTTGGCTTACGTGCGCCAGCAATCGGTACACCGTGACAGCGACATCGACATGGCGATCCGCATTGGCGATATGTCGGAGCCGGGCGCACAGGAAGCGGTGACGCTTTTCCAGGCGCGCGTCGGTGCGCTTCAGCGGCGCCACCGCAAAGCCGGCCATGCGGCATTGGCGGCGCTGCGTGAAGGCGTCGAAATCCTCGTGCCCACCCAGTTGCCGATCTCGGCGGCAGTCGGCTTTATCGAAGCCGGCGTTTTCGTTCCCGCGCGCTAACCGACGAACGATCACCGAATTGAGCGTGATCGTTCGTTTTCCTATTTGACATTTGATACACTATGCGGTACAATTTTTGTGTATCAAAAAAAAAAATGGGTGACACCGAAAGGATCGAGCTATGAATACTCCGTTGACTTTTGGAAAACACAAGGGGATGACGCCAGGGGCGCTGAAGCGCATCGATCCTGACTACCTGTCGTGGGGGGCTGCCAATTTGCAGTCTCCCACGTGGCGCGCCGCGTTCCAGCAGGCGCTGGACACCATCACCGACGAGGACAAGGCGTGGGCGATGGTGCGCTCTGGCGGCGGCGAGATCGATTTCGAGGAGGCGCTGATCGTCGTGCGCGACGAGCGCCTGGAGGCTGAGGAGAATGACCGCAAGCTGGCCGCGTGCGAAGCGGCGCTGCGCGAGATCGCCGCGAAGTATGCGCCGATCTTCGGCAAGACGGTCGATCAAGTGGCCGGCGTCATCCACCGCCACGAAATGGGGTGGGAGGACGAGCCGGCGAAGTTTTTCAGCAGCACGGAAGCGTACAACAACTTCCGTGCCATGATGACCGAACACGATGCAGCCGTTTCCGCCATCTGGCGGGCATAGGGAGAAAAACATGATCGGGCAAGCATACTTCCAGGGGAAATACGTCGAAGACATGGCCGGCATGTACATGGCCGCCATCGTCGCCAAGCTCAACGGCATCGCCGTGGGTGCACCCGGCTACGGCAAGACCGACGTTGCCGAGTCGATGTGTCTCGACATCTTCGGAAACGGCGGGTTCGGCTTCTTCCGCATCGACCCATCCACGATGCCGGAGGAACTCAAGGGCGCCGTGGACATCGAGAAGCTCCTAAGCACAGACCCTGCCTTCCAGCGCAAGCTGAAGGGCAGCATGTTCGACGCCGACCTGCACGCCCACATCGTGGATGAGATCGGGCGCGGGTCTGGCGTCATCCTCAACATCCTTTTGCTGGCGCTCAACCGCAAAGACGTGACCGATCCGGCGCCAGTGCTCGCCACCTCCAACTTCATGCCCAAAGGCGTCGAGTTTGAGGCGCTGCTCGACCGCTTCGCACTTTGGAAGTGGGTGGCGCCTACGAACGACCTGGACACCGCCGCGATGGTGCGTGCGCAGCTTTTGGGTCTCGGTGGGCGGCTGCACGTCGAGATGGCGCTGCCGGCGCTGACCGACCTGCAAGACGTGTGGGCGGCGCGTCCTGGCGACAAGGCCGCCGACGCGATTGTCGATCTGATCGCCAGCCTGGAGACCGAGATCGCCAACGAGGGGTTGATGGCGAATCCCCGCCGGCGCACGGCCTGGTCGCGGTTGCTCTACCGCATGGGCGTCTTCGGCACCGGGCAGGCGGATTTCAGCGCACTGCCGAACGAAGCCGTCACCGCGCTGCGGTGGGCGTGGCCGGCCAAGACGGAAGCGGAAGCTACGACCTGGCAGACGCTGGTCGGCGGGCTGGTCGATCCGATCCAGACCTTGATCGACAATGCAATGGCGGAAGTGGCGAAAGCTGCCAACGCCGCCATCGAGGAACTGGAAGCCGGCCGCAAGCAGATTGCCGAGGCAGCCAACGCAGTCTCGCAAGCGGTGATGAAGTTCGAGCGCGACGCCCGCGCCCTGGGCGTCAACGACCCACGCGTCGATGAAGCGAAAGCGATCATGATGGCGTGGACGACCAATGTCGTGCGCAAGCAGCGCATCGAGCGATAGGAGCCGCTATGACTCAGGTATCCCTTCTACCCGCCAAGCCCGCCACCAAGTTCGGCGTCACCGACCGGGCATTTGGCCGGCTTGCCAAGATGGACGTAGCGCAAGCGCCAGCCAGCGTTGTCGAAAGCGACCTGGCCGGCGACACGTTTGCCACGGTCTACCGCGACGCGGCGACGCTGGAAGCAGCGCCCGACGGACGCGAAGTCAACAAGACTCTGCTCGACTGGATGCGCCAGTCCGGGCAGTGGAACGGGTTGATCGACACGGCGCGCGGCGATGTGATGGCGTCCTTGACCGCCAGCCAGGTGCTGTGGGAGTACCTGCGCACCGACGAGGCAACCAAGAGCGCGCTGGACGCGCAAGCGCAAGCGGACGCCGCCCGCGAGGAAGCCGACAATCTCAACAGCAGCGCACAGGCAGCCGACCACGCCGCGGATGCGCTGGAACAGTCCGGCAACCAGCCTGACGCCGATGCGCTGCGGCAACAGGCACAGGCACAACGCCAGCAGGCGCAGGAAGCCGCACAGCAGGCACAGGCGGCGCAGCAGGCAGCGAATGCCAGCGCCGAGAAAGCCGCCGGCTCCAAGATGACTTCGGCGCTGATGAGTTCGGCGGTTGCCGAAGCGCAGGACAAAGCCGAGGAGATGGTCGCAGTTGGCGCCGGCTTCGGGCGCGGCAAAGGCGAGGTGACGATGGGCAACATCGGACGGGCACAGGCTGCCATGCAGCACCTGTCCGACAAGGTGCGCCGCGTCGCCAAACTCGCCGGGCGTTTTCGCGGTGTGGGCTTCGAGGCGCGGCGTAACATGATCAAGCGCGGCGAGGAACCCGCCGACCTGGAGTACACGCAGGACTTCGGGCGGATGTTCCCGGCCGAGCTTGCGTTGCTGAGCCAGCACACGGCGCCGCTCAATCGCCTACGCGTGCTGCAATGGGCAGACGCGGGTCTGGCCGGCTGGAAGCTGGTCGAGCGCGAAAAAGAGCGCGGCCCGTTTGTGGGCGCGGTCGATGTGTCCGGCTCGATGACGACGAGCGACCGCCGCGCGTTCACGCGCGAGGAGATCGGCAAGGCGGTTGCCCTGGGCGTCGCGCAGGTTGCGCAAGCGGAGAATCGCCCGTACCGTTTATTCAGCTTTAGCAGCGGGAAAGATGCCCTGATCGAGTGCGACAGCACGCAGGGCTGGCCGGAACACCTGACCTGGGCGGATGCTGCGATGCACGGCGGCACCGACTTCGACATGGCGCTGGCGAACGCGCTGGCGCACCTCGACGCAATGGGCGACGATGGGCACCGCGCCGACTTGCTCTTTGTGAGCGATGGCGATGCAACGGTGGCGACAGCGACCGAAGATGCGTGGGCGGCGTTCAAGGCCAAGACCGGAGCGCGCCTGATCTATGTCGCCGTGGCCGGCGTGCGGCGCAGCTACGACCAGTTGGAACGGCTGGCCGACATGGTGATCGACGTGTCTGATCTGAGCGTGGAAGCCGGCGACGCGCTGGCGCAGGAAGTCAGTCTGTTGGTGTGATCTATATTCGGTGATCTTTCACCGCAAAAGGAGGGGACATGCAGAATCAGTACAAGGTCGTGCGTAGTAACGGTATCTATTTCGTCGTGCCGGCCAGCAAGGACATGGCCGGCACGCAGTTTGGCAAGCCAGGCGACAAAGCCGAGTGCTTACGCGTGGCCGAACGGCTGGCAACGATGTCGGCGCGCAAGGCGAACGGCGGCAAGAAGGGCGCACACATTGTCGAGCGGATTGGCGACAGCTTTTCGGTGATGGAAGCTGATGTCGTCAACGATGTCGATCTGGAGCCTGACGAGTACCAGGACGACGAAGATGAGTGAGCTAACACAGCGCGTGCGGTACGTCTGGGCGATGCCGGCGCCGATCCGCATCAAATCGACCGGGCAGACCGGCAAGTTGTCGATGATCGCCTATGGCGCCCTGGTCACGGAACAGGGCGCCGATGACATCCTGTGGGTCAAGCTCGACAGCACAGGCGAGCTTGTGAAGGTGTACGGCGTCGATGCCGAGCGCATCGGGGAGGGGTAGCGAATGCCTGAGTACACGTTTCCTGTCGCCTACCTGATTGACGAAGAACTGGACAGCCGGTTTGCCGGCAAGGAAGGCGATTTGGCGTGGCTGCGCCAGCATCTGCGCGATGCTTCGTGCGTCGTCTTCAACGCCCCGCGCCCGCTGCGGTACGAGTACAGCGACAGCAGCGACGAGTGCGGCCGGCAGATACCTGGATTGCCGACCGGTTTCTTTGCGGCGGCGGTGTGGCCTATGCGCGACGCGTGGAATGCCCGCTGCGTCAAAAGCAACCACGAAGACAAGGCTTGCGTGCTGCGCCTGGTAACGCAAGCGCAGGCAAGGCAGATGGTCATTGACGATCTGCCCGATAAATACCGGGAGACCTGGCTGGCAAACGGGCTGGTCGATGCGCATTGGCGGGCGTCGTTTGCCAATCGGTTCGGCGGTACGGAAACTGACGTGGTGACGCCGTGAAGACCCCCAAGACGCACTACATCGCACCATCGACGCCGCGCGTCCCCGGCGCTATCCACCACTGCGCGTGTGGGCAAGACGCGCGTTACGTGCCGGCGACAGAAGACGCCGCGCAAGTCACGTGCGGCGCGTGTGCGCGTGTCCTCGACAGCAAGCACGCCCGCACCAAGACCAGCGCGTTTGGCGTGAGCCGGCGGGAACGGCACGACGCGTCTGCGTTCTACGGGCGCGCCATTTACGGCGACGCCGCGCCGAGCACGCCGCAAAACGGCGTGGAAGCCCCAGAAACGGCGCTGGAGGGCTGGATCGATAAAGTATACCTCGATGACGCTCGACGCATGACGGCGACCCCACAGGGCGGCGTAGCGTTGGCGTTTACGTCGCCGCCGTACAACGTCGGCAAAGAGTACGACGCCGATCTGTCGTTTGACGACTATCGCCAGTTGCTGCGCGATGTGGCCGCCGAGGTGTACCGTGTGTTGATGCCGGGCGGTCGCTATGTGGTCAACGTCGCCAACCTGGGACGTAAGCCTTACATCCCTTTGCACGCGATGATCTGGCAGGACATGCAGGCGACGGGCTGGCTGCCGATGGGTGAGATCATCTGGCGGAAGGCGAAGGGCGCCGGCGGTAGTTGTGCGTGGGGAAGCTGGCGCAGCGCACGCGCCCCGCGCTTGCGCGACGTACATGAATACCTGCTCGTCTTTGCCAAAGAGCAGTACGGGCGCGCCGCCAAAGGCGTGTCGGACATCGGGCGCGACGAGTTTATGAACTCTACGCTGTCAGTCTGGGAGATCGCGCCGGAGTCGGCCAGGCGCGTCGGGCACCCGGCGCCGTTTCCGCTGGCGCTGGCTGAGCGGGTGATTCGGCTCTACAGCTATCGCGGCGATGTCGTGCTTGACCCGTTTGCCGGCAGCGGCACGACCCTGGTCGCCGCCAAGCGCACAGGCCGGCACTACGTCGGCTACGACATCATGCCGGAATATGTGGCGCTGGCAGAAAGTCGCCTCAATCGCACAACTGTGCTATAATCACGGCGTGCGTATCCCTTCTTACATCCTTCCTTCCTCACCCTCTTTCCTCTAGCCCGGCCCGAATACCAGCGGGCCGGGCTGCTTTTATGCCTGTAGTCCTTTTTTTATTCCGGTGATCATTCTGCAATTACAATTGACATTTTTTAGGCTATGTGGTATTATTTTCTCTGGCAATGTGGATCGTTTGGGGGTGACGCCCCAGGAAGGATAGATCGCGATGGCAGACATTCTAGCAGTCGAGGACGAGCAAGTCTCTGAGCGTGAAAGCGACTTGCTCGAACGCTACGTCGTGTTGATTGAGTGGTCTGATGGCCGGCGCGTGGACGGCAAGAGCGTCCAGCCGCCCACCAAGTGGTACCGGATGCTGCATAAGTTCGGCATCCGCGTGCGCACAGAAGACGAAGCCGCCGAGAACGTGGTTGAAAGCCGGCTGGACGCCAAGAAATCGACCGTGATCGTCCAGGAAGGGGCGATCATCACGTTTAGCTACTCGCTGGCGCGCCTGATCGCGGCGCGCTTGATGCGCGGCATCGAGGTCGAGAAGCACCAGTACGAGGAGGTCAACGGAAAGCGGCGGATCGTCGCCGTGACGAAGGAGACGATCCGCCCGGCGCTGGTGCTCTTTGGCCGGCTCGACCTGGAGAAGAATTTTGAGCCTTCGTTGTCGGACATCCGCGCGCTGGAGCACATCGAGCATGTGCATGGCAAGCGCGGGCGGAAGGCGACGCCCTCGGATTGGGCCGTCACCTGCTACGAGTGCATGGCGACGCACAACGTGCAGGAGAGCGCGCCCACGTCGTGTCCGGTCTGCAACGGCGTGCAGATCGAATATCAGCCCGGTTCGGTGCAGACCTTCCGGGACGATCCAGAAGTCTCCCCGCTGTACTTCTGGCTGCGGACGCGCTTTGCGTCCGGCGCGTTTCAATTCCCATTGATGGCCGACGGCGGCGCGCACGCATCGCCTGACTACAGGATTTCCGCCGACTGGCAGCGGGAGGTGGCGTTTACGTTCCTCGATTCGCCGCTGGTCGCGCAGATGGAAGCGTTGCACTTGAGCCGGGAAACGCAGTTGGCGTTCCTGGACGCGGCCTACACGGTGCGCAGCGTCTGGAGTGACAAGCGCCGCATGAATGCGCGCTTGGAGGCCGTGACGGCCTTCCTCGTCGCCAACAATGACCCGGCAGCGTTGCTGGAAATCTCCATGTCGGAGATGCCGCAGCCCGACCTGTTCGACCTAGCCGGCATGACCGGCAAAGATCAGGCGGCGGCGCTGATGGTGGCGTTCCTGGCGCGGCAGCACGGCGGCGCCGGCGAGGATGGCGTTGTCGTGGAGGTGCCGGCGGTCAAGACGCCCGGCAAGGCGGTCTCGATTCGCAAGTCGATTGTGTAGTGAAAGGAAACGAACCGTGAGAATCCCGTCTGATGAACCTGGCGCGAAGGCAAAGGTCAAGGCGTCCGTTGAGCGGTTGGTGGAAATGCTTAACGCGCTCAACATCTCGATTGCCGGCACGCCGGCTGCGTTTACTGTTGAGTACCTGTATTGGTATTGGTTTCAACCCAGGGTGTTACTGGTCGTAGGTAGCATCAAGTACGAGGTGCTTCTCTTGAGCTTCACGCAAGCGTCGGTGCTCGTAAAGTGCATGTCGCCATACTCGGCGAAGTACTTCCGCTTGGTGGAATGGGCGACGCCGGAAGAACGGATTTTCGACTGGCTTCAACCGGCGCTCACGGTGACGATGGCAAGCGTCGAGCGGTCGTATCGAGTGTATCTGGAGGGAAAATAAAGTGGATGAAATCAGGAAAGTAACAGGGGAACAGGCGGCGCAGCGCGCTATCCTGTCGCAAATCGAAGATGAGATCAAGCGGCGCGGCGGCCCGCCATCCTACAAGGGCGTGCCGCTTAGCCGGCGGTACATTTTTGACTCAGGCGTCGGCGCGGCGCGGTTGTACTTTGTGGATTGCGAGGAAGGCGCCGAGCTTTATCTGGAAGTGTACGAGTCGGCAGAGCCGGATACTGTCGTGGCGCGGGCGCTCGACCCGGCAGACAAAAAGACGAGCCGGCGTTTCTATGGCAGCAAAGCATCGATGGTGATTCAGCCAATTGTCGATTACCTGTTTGGCGTCGCGGAGAACCGCGTGCGCCAGCGGGAGATTAACGACGCGTACCGCGCCGGCCGGGAAGCGATGGCGGTGAAAACGCGCGCATACGCATGGGATCACATGGACACGGCAAAGGTGCGCCATGATGTGCTGGAAATCGATCTCGGTGAAGGCGCGACAGCGCGCATGGAGTTTTATCTTCAGGAGATGGCGCCGATGTACAAGGCGTCGCTGACCTTCCTGACGCCGACAGACGCCGGCATCGACGCCGTGATCGAGCGCCTGCATACGTTGGCGAGACTCAGCAGGCAGGGGAGCACGTTGTGAGAGCGATCCGCACCGAAGCGCAACTGCGCGCCGAGATCGAGCGACTGGAGAAGAAGATCGCACGCCTGACGCCCAGAGCCGACAGGGAAGACGAGCTTGCCTATCATTTCACGCACGGCGTCGGCAACATGACGGCAGGGCAAGCCGGGCGCCGGCAACGCAGCCACGACGCACAGCGCAAGGCCATTGGGGATCGGTTGCGGGCACAGAAAGACCTGGCCTACCTGCGCAATCGGCTGGCAAACTTCGAGGCCGGCGAGTGCCATGCGGACGGCCAGCCACGCGCCGACGCGCCGAGCCGACAGGTGCGTAAGCGCGTCACCGACGTGTACGCGGCGTACATCCGCGCGCACGTGAAGAAGGGCGATACTGTCGAGTTCATGCCTAACCCGCAAAGAACTGTCGTGCGCCGGCTGAATCCGAAAACGGTGACGCTGGAGCCGCACGGCACGACTTGGAGCTACACCGACATTCGCCCCTACAAGCCGGACGGATCGCAGTACAGCGACCGCGAGATCGGGCAAGCGGTCGCAGCGTGGGCAAGGGCGGAAGGCATTTCGATCTAGGGGAGGCGCGATGTACCAAGTCAGAGTGCAGATCATGCAGGACGAGCGGGCGGTGACGGCGCCGGTCGATCTTCACGACGCCAAGAGCTTTCAGGATGCGATGGCGTTCCTGAGCGCGCTCATCAAGATTGCCGGCGTGGATACGTGGTACGGCAATCCGCAACTGGAAGCCCTACGCATCCAGCCGCTGGAGTTGCCGGCGGAAGCGCGGGCAATGGCCGACGAGATCATTGCCCACTTGGGGCTGAACCGGTAGTTTTTTTTGAGTCGAGTATTTCTGTAGGCATAAAAGGGGTGACAGTATGTGCGAAGGAATTGACAGAGTGCAGGAACTCAAACGCCGCCTGGCGTTCTTGGAGAGTGGCGGTGGTAAATCGGAAGCGGTGCTCGATCAGGCGTTTGGCATCTACAACGAAGCCGCCGGCTACATCAAGGCGCTGGAAGAAGTGCAGGCCGGCGTCAAGGGCATGGTCGAAGAAATCTTTGCTGAGCTTCTGATCAGCAAGTTTGACGCGCCGAGCGGCAAAGCGGCAGTACGCGCTAGCTACAGCCGCGTCGCCTACGACACGAATGGTCTCGACGCACTGGCGCAGAGCAACCCGGTGATCGGACTGGCGTTGGAACCGTACCGCAAAGTTACCGAAGTGCCGGGTACGCTTCAGATTCGATAGGGGAGGTGCAAAGTGGGATTGACAACATCGCACGAATGCTGGAGTGGGTCATACGGTGCGTTTCGTCGCTGGCGCAACGCACTGGCGGCAGCAGCCGGATACCAGATCGGATTGTACGAAGACGGAAATCCAATTCCGGTTCTGGACTGGGACAGCCTGCCCGATGGGGTGTTGGCGGGCGAATGGCCGGCGACGCCGGATGATCCGCTGCTCGTCCTGCTTGCTCACTCTGACTGTGAGGGCTGGATCAGATCGGCGCAGGCGGCGCCGTTGGCAGACCGACTTGCGGAGTTGATCGAGAAATTGCCGCCCGATACGGCGGATGCGATCTGGCGACGCCGAACCGAAGAATTTGTCGCCGGCCTACGCAAAGCGGCGGAAGCCGGCGAGGACGTGGAGTTTTTCTAAGAGACAACGCCGATGGCATCGGGCAACACACACGCACGCGTCGCCTACGCACTTCAGGCGCCTATCACGCTGGCTGGCATCGTCGTCGCCATCAACTACGACGATGCGCAGTTGGGCGCCGGTCTCGTCATCGGCGGGCTGGTGGGCATTATCATCACGCCCGACATCGATCACCACGTGGTGACGCACGAAGAACTGCGCTTCTACCAGGTGGGTGAGGTGGTCGGCGTGCTGTGGCAATGGCTGTGGGCAGGATACGAGATCGTTGTGCCTCACCGTGGCATCTCCCACGTGCCCGTCATCGGCACACTGACGCGGGCGATCTATCTGGCGGTGATTGCGCGGGTGCTGCTGTGGGTGGCGGCGGGCATCGCCGGCGACTGGTGCGTGCTGAATGCGTGCGATGTGCAGCCGGTGACTGTCGGCGCACTGTGGGATATAGCGGTGATCTTTCACCGCTTTTGGTTGGGCGTGCTGGCCGGCTGGATCGTGCAGGACTTGGGGCACTTGCTCTTTGACCTGCCGCCGTTGGCGCTGGCCGGCGCGGTTGGGTTGATCGTAGTTGTCGTCATGGTAATTTTTGGCGCGTGAAAGGAATCAACGATGGAGAGTGTACTGAAGGCAAATCGAGAACAGTTGCTGGCGGCGGTGAAGCTGGCGATTCGCTTCCACCAAAAGAGCTTCGGCCCGCTGGACGGGATGCTGCTGATCGAGGGCGGCGACCGCGGCGTGACGGTGAGCGGCATCAATCCTGGAGAGCGGCGCATCGACGCGACGATTGGCTGCGAACCGTTGGCCGATACATGGCCGGAAGGAGTCTTTGTCAGCGGCAAGTTGCTGAGTGAAATTCTTGGTTTGTTGCCGTCCCCGATGGTGCGCATCGGGTGGAACGACAAGACGATGGCGGTCGAGGGGTACGGAATCGATGGACGCAGCGACGCCACGACGCTCAAGGTGCGCCAGGACAACGCAACGCGGGCATTGCTCAAGTCGGCGCCAGATGACGAGGCGCCGTACTTCCTGATCGGCGCAGCGGAGTTTGGCGCGCTGGCGGGGCTGGCGACGACGGCGCGCTCTGGCGACGAAAGCCGGCCGACGTTGACCGGCGTGCGCATCGAGCTTATGCCCGACGACGACAACGACACGGCGCGACTGGCGTTTGTCTGCACGGACGGATACCGCTTGGTCAAGGCCACGACGCGCGTGCCTTATGCCGGTGACGGCAAGCGACCGATCAATCTATTGGCGCCTGGCGTTGAGATGACGCACATGGCCGGTCAACGTGGGGTTGGTGATCTGAAGTTTGTGCTGTTCGAAAACAAGATCGAGGTGAGCGGGCTGTTGGCTGGCGACATCGCGTTTCGGTTGGTGACGCACCTATCGGACGGGAATTATCCGAACTACGCCGCCATTATTCCCAACGTGGCCGGCGAGGTGATGGAGGTCGATCTGCGTGAGTTTCGCCGGCATCTGGCGACGGCGAAATCATTCAAGCGCGACGATCTGCGCGTGGACTTCGAGTTTGGCGCGGACGCTGTGCAGTTGCGATGCAAGGATGACGAGAAGGGCGATTTCGAGTCGCGGTGTCCAATTACGCGGTTGGGCACGACTGAGCCGGTCTCGATGGCGATGAACATGGCGTATCTGGAAAGCGCCGTGACTGGGCTGCTCGACCTGGGCATTGACGATCCGACGATGCACTATCACGCCGACAATCGCCCGTTCGTGCTGAAAGGCGAGAAGGATCACATGAGCGCTGTGGTGGTGGTCATGCCGATGATCATTCCAAAGTAGGCGCGGATATTCCTTGAGGAATAATTGACGGCGTGATATTCTGTACGGCATAAGAATCGACAATCGAAAGGAGCAACATGGTCAAGGTAATGGCGGCAAGCAAGATCGTTCTCCAGGATCGCCAGCACGCGCCGAGCGACCTGGGCGTGCTGTGGCAGGGCGCCGGCACCGACAGCGAGCGCGTGATCGAGTATGCGGGCCGGCTGTGCTACGCCTCAACGTCGCGTCAGGGCACGGCGCCAGGCTTCATCCAGCAACGCATCAAAGAGGGACACCTCGACGTGCTGGAACATGCGTGGGCGTCAGTGCTGCTGCCGGCGGATGAGTTCGATCCGGCATTTTGGACGAAGTTCAACCGCTACCTGGAAATCCACTCGGATCATCCAGATGCACATCTGGTAAGCGCCAACCTGCGCGTCTGGCGCGAGCTGATGGAGAACGGCCACGCGTGGGAGCTTACGGGCGCGCTGGCGTCGATTGCCCCGTCGATTTTTCAACCGCTGGTCGAAAGCCTCCGTGCGCGCCAGCAGCATGTCGAGTTCGAGATCAACGTGCCGCCATTGCCGTCCATGCCGAGCAAGCGCGCCGGCGACGCCACCGTGACCTTTGTCATGGCAAACATGCCGACGCAGAACCTGACCTATGGCTGGTCGATGCTGCATCACACGGTGGCGACGTTCCTCATCGAAGGCGTCTCGCGTGCCCTGACGCATCAGCTTGTGCGTCATCGTTTGGCGAGCGTCTCGCAGGAGTCACAGCGGTACGTCGATCTGGAGAAGGGGCAGTGGCAAGCAATCGTGCCGCCGGCCATCGCCAACAACGTAGAGGCAATGGCTGAGTTTACGGAGTTTTGGTCTGTCGCCAAAGACAAGTACGCCAGGTTGCGCGACCTGGGTATACGCAAAGAGGATGCCCGCTTCCTGCTACCTAACGCGACCGAAACGCGCTTGTTGGTGACGATGAACCTGATTGGTTGGCGTCACTTCTGTAAGCTGCGTGCGGTGGACAAGGCGGCGCAGTGGGAAATCCGTGCAGTGGGCATGGCGATCCTGGAGTATTTAGCCGATCTTTCACCGTTTTTTGCGGACATGCTGGAGGACGCCGAGCAATGACCGTGCAGCGTGGGGTGCTCACGAAGGTAACGGCGCCGGCTTCGGCGGAAACGTTCTTGCGCGACGCGGTGACGGCTGAGCAGGCAGTGCGTGAGCGCACGGTACACGCGCGTCCGATGCCGATCACCGGGCACAATATCGCCTTTGCCATGTCGGAGATGGCCGGCGAGGTGATCGACGCCATTATGCGCGGCTATCCTGAGTATGTGCGCAACAACGGCAAGCGCGTCGATCTGGAGCTTGAGGTTGGCGACGCGTTCAGCCAGATCGCGTCGGCGCTGATCACGCTCGACAATGAGCGCCCCACTTACCACGCCGACATCACGCAGTACCTGGCCGCAAAGGTGAGTATGGCGCTGGCCGGCGCACAGATTATGTGGCAGGTAGGAAGCGGCGTGCAGGCGAAAGCCGGTCTCCAGGAAGCCGCGGCGTGGCTGCTGGAGTTGTGCCGGCATTTGGAGATCGACCCAGTGCAGGCGTTGACGCGCAGCCACGAGAAGACGCTGTGTAAGCATGACAGAAAGGGAGACGATTATGCTTGACGAACTGAGCGAACGCGAGCAAAAGGAAGTTGCGTTGGCGCTGCTGTACTCGACGTGGTTTGCGCATGGCACGGCGGGGCACAACAGCTACATGACGCTGGCGAAAGTCGCACGGCAAGCCGGCTATCGCTGTAAATTTGACGGTGAGGCGCCGGTGCTGTACCGATACGACGACAGCGCCGATGCAGTGTTTGAATCGCAGTCGGACGCCGCACGATCTCCGAAAGATGCGTGAGCATTCTGTCACGGTCGTCAACATCAAGACGGTTGGCCGGCAAAGCGGCGCCATCTACATAGGGCGTTCCATGCCGGGGATTACTGCTTCGGTTCTCGGCAATCCGCATAAGGCAGGGTATTGTTCTCGTTGCGGTTGTACACATACGCGTGAGCAGGCGTTGGAGTTGTATCGGGACTGGTTACGCTTTGAGTACCGAAAAGGAGGGGCTGTGCGCCAAGAACTGGAACGGTTGGCCGATTTGTCTGAAACGCAAGACCTGGTGTTGGCGTGCTGGTGCAAGCCGCTGTCGTGTCACGGCGATGTCGTCAAGGACGCTATCGCCGGCATTGTGAAGAAGCGAACCGAATCGACCGGATAAAGGAGCCGCTACTTGGACAAGCAAGCATCGGAGTTGGCAACGCTGAAAGAGACGCTTGGCCGGCTGGAAGAACAGCACCGTGAACTTGCAACGCACATCTTGCATGTCGAGACGATGTGCGCCGATATGCTCACCGTGGCAAAGGGACTGGTCGATTTGCTGTCGGAAGAACTGACAAGCAAGCCGGAGGGCGACGAGGTGTGGGTGGCGTTGCGCGTCGGTGCGCCTGGCAGTCAGTTCGAGTTATTGGGCGTCTTCCTGACCGAAGACGCCGCGGTGAGAGCCTGCCGGCGCACCTACGACATGGTGGGCAAGGTGACTTTGGGCACCGACTACGGGGATGCGATCCAGGCGTGGCCGGGCGCCTACTATCCATTGGAGAAAGAGGAGGTATCGAATGCAGCAGCCGAGTAAGCAAGAGCAGCCCGTCATCGCAACGATGGCAAAACCAGAAGTCGATCCAGTCAAGCGCCGCGAGTTGGCGGAAAGGCTGGCGGCATTTCTCAAGCAGGAAGCGGGTAAGGCTGGCGTGTTGGCGCCAGAGAAAGCAGGCGATCATGCTCAAGCGAATTCTGACCAGGGTTGAGCCGGGCAACGAGCGGGATGTTGCCGAGCGGCTATTCGCCTGGCTCAACACACAAGACAACGAGGATACTCCGGTCAAAGGCGGGCGCGGATCGGGCTATTTCGCACCGCATTATGGCTTGCCTGGGCAACGCGGCGGGTCGGCGCCGCGTCAGACAAAGTACGAAGACGAGTTACCCAAGCTGCGCCAACAATGGGATGACGCCGACGAGCACTTGCTGCACAAGGTGATTGCCGAGTTCGGATTCACCTATCATCCCCTCGACGGCACGTCGCCAACCACTGGCTTTGCGTTGTCGCCGTACCGTGACCGCGAGCGGATTTTGGATGTCAAGACGTTGACGGCGGATGACCTGGAGCAGTACCTGATCGACAACGAAGACATCTGGTCGCGACCTAACCACTACTTTGGCGCCTGGTACAACACTGAGGACGGCAAAGTGTACCTGGACGTGTCGATTGTCGTGTCGGAGTCGGACGAAGCGGAACGGCTATCCGCCAAGCACAAGCAGGAAGCGTATTACGACATCGAGAAGGGCGAAACCGTCTACGTTCGGGCACGCGGCGATGACGGCAAGAGTCTCTCATTGGAAGCTGAAAAGGAGTTGCTACGCCTTGTCGAACTCTACCGCTGACAACAAGGACAACGAACGTCGCGTGGTGCGCGTGGTGCTGAGCGCGCCGTTGCTGGCGCAGGTGCTGCGTGAGGATAGCCTGCTCCGGCTCGACGCCGGCATTCCGCCAGATGCGCGCTGCGTCGGCATCAACTACGATGCGCAGGGTAACAACGTCAATGTCTTCTTCGAGCATTCCTCGTTTGCTGCGACTGACCCGGCGCAGTGGCCGCCGGCTGTCGCAGCGGAGGTTACGCTGGCCGGCGACTACGAACAGGTGCTGCTGCGTCGAGTGTACGACGAATTTCGCGAAGAAGCTGACGCTATCGTGATGCGCACCGGGTTGACGGCGGGCGCCCACTACACGGCGCTGGCGAATGTGCTTGAGCGTAAAGGAGTAGAAATCGACCAATGAACTACAAGGACATTGCCGACAAGTGGCACGGCATCGATCACAAGATACCCAAGACGACCATGACGCCGGAGCTTGCCGTGATCCTGGGCTTTGCGCGTGACGACGTGCTGGCGCTGGCGAACGTCATCACGGACATGGGCGAGGATATTCGCCACTTGCAGGCGACGGTGCGCCAGTTGACCGACGAATTGGAAGCGCGGCTGCCGGCTGGCGAGCGGTTGGCCGAGATCGTGGCGCGTTGGCAGACCCAGGATCATCCGCATTGGGAGCGGATGTTGGAAGACAGCGACGTGATCGATCAGGCAGACCGCGATCTGTCTTTTCTGTTGGCGGAACTAGAGAAGCGCGCCGACACCGACAGGGAAACCGGCGCGCAACGCGTGCTGGTTTGGTCTGAGCCGGCGGTGTAGGCACCACTCCCTTTAACCCAATAGTTCTTTCACGGGCGGCATAGCTACAATATGCCGCCCGTGTGTTTTTCTATGCACACAGGCATAATTCATTATTGACATTTTATACATTGTGCGGTATCATTTTTGTATCAATAGGGAACAAAAAGGAGACCGCACGATGTCCGTCTATGAAACCATCCGAGAAGAAATTGAGAGCGCCGGCGGGCGCGCCTACATGGTTGGCGGCAGCGTGCGCGACATGCTCTGCGGGCATATCTACAAGGACATCGACACCGAGGTGTACGGTATGTCCGCTGACGCCCTGGTGGGCGTCCTGGGGCGCTTTGGCGAGGTCAATACGGTCGGCGCCAGCTTCGGCGTGATCAAGCTGCGCGCCGGCGGCGAGGAGTTCGACTTCAGCCTGCCGCGCCGTGACAGCCGCGTCGGGGTGGGGCACCGCGGCTTTATGGTCGAGGTTGACCACACGATGACGGTCTCGGAAGCGGCCCGCCGTCGCGACTTCACGATCAACGCAATCAGCGTGGATCGTGCCGGTTGCATTATCGACCCCTACGGTGGGGTGGATGATCTGCGGGCGCGCCGGCTGCGCCACACGAGCGAAGCCTTTGCGGAAGACCCGCTGCGCGTGCTGCGGGGTTTTCAGTTCGCCGGGCGGATGCGTCTGACGGTGACGCGCCCCACGGCGGCGCTGTGCCGGTCGCTGATCAGGGAGTATCCCACGCTGGCGCGCGAGCGCGTGTGGGGCGAATGGGAGAAGTGGGCCAGCAAGAGCGAGACGCCGAGCCTGGGGCTGGAATTTCTGGTCTCGACCGGATGGGTAGCTCTGTACCCGGAGATCGCCGCCATGCTGCGCGTGCCGCAAGACCAGGAGTGGCACCCGGAGGGCAGCGTCTACCTGCACACGAAGCACGTGGTAGATGCTGCAATGGCAATCGCACGGCGTGAGGGGCTGAGCGCGGAGCGTCGTGCGACGCTGGTCTTTGCGGCGCTGTGCCACGACATGGGCAAGCCGGCCACGACGCAGCGCAGTGAAACGTCTGGTCGGTGGGTGGCGCCTGGGCACGCCGAAGCGGGCGTCGAGCCGGCACGCCGCTTCATGGAGAGCATCGGTGCGCCGCGTGCGATGATCGAGGAGGTTGCCGAACTGGTCGCCTTCCACATGCGCCACATCGGGTTCACGGGCGGGCGTGCGGCGCGCCGGCTGGCCGCGACGATGAAGGCGACGACGCCCTACATGTTGGGGCTGATCATGGAAGCCGATCACAGCGGCCGCCCCTGGACGGGCGAGTTCATCATGCCGGCGGACGGCGCCGCATTCGTGGCCGAGATGGACGCGGCGATGACGGCGGTGCAGCCTATCCTGATGGGGCGTCACCTGATCGCGGTCGGGATGCGTCCGGGGCCGGCGATGGGGCGGGTGCTGCGCATGGTGCATGAGGCGCAGGTCGAGGGTGAGGTGGCTTCGTTTGATCAGGCGCTGGCGATGGCAATGCGCCTGGCTGCATAATAATCCTACGGTCAGCCGTGCCGGGCGGCGAATCCCGGCGAAAGGAACGATCTATGCAATGGGAATGGAATGACGGGATTGGGAGTCGGAGCCGACAGCCAGCGTGCGTGGTCGTACTTCCGAACGGGGAGTGCCACAGGTTTACCGGCGTCACGATCCCCAACGTGGCCGAGGTCGTCGGTGAAAAATTCGAGAAGAACGGCAAGTGGAGTAATTCCACCTACACTGTCTTGTCGCCTGATCGCAGCGCCATTGTTAGTTGGCGGCAGTCGTGGGAGGAAGGGTTGCATTGGCCGCAAGCGTACTGGCGCGATGCGATTATGTGGGTCAAGCAGCAAGCGCCGCTGGCGCGCGATGGAGCTATCGAGGCATTGATCCGCGCCGAGTGGAAGCAAGCAGCCGCAAAGTTCGACGCCGCCGCCGATGCCGAGGCGCGTATGGGCGCGGCGCAAGCAGATCGTGCCGTCGTCATCGTCACCAAGCTGCCGCAGGTGGTCGAGTGGCTGCGCCGGAATGGGATCGAAGGGCGTGTGCTGGAAGCCGCCACGCCGGATCAGGTGCGCTATCAGGCGCTCTACGTCGCCGGCCAAATCTCGATGGCAATGGCGGCGGCGGCGCTGGAAGTGCTGGTCGTCGAGACCCCGAAGGGGTCGAAGCCGATCAAGGAAATGAGCGCCGACGAGATGGAAGCGTCCGGCGCCGTCATCGTGCGCTACATTATCCAGAAAGTGACCAGGTAGCGAGAGGGGTGTTTGGGTGGACGATCAGATTGTGGTGAACTTCCACGGCAAGTTTCAGGTCATGCCGCGCGCCGAGTGGCGCAACGGCATGAAGGTGGCCGGCCCCGGCACGCTGGAAGAAATGCGCGTCGCTGCGCAGCAAAAGGCGAACGAAGCGGCGCGCAAGGCGGGTGCGCGGGTGGCGCACCCTTCAGAGAATGTCTTCGAGGTGAAATAGCGTCTTCGTCTGGCGACAGCAAAAGCGGCGCACCGCATAGGGTGCGCCGCTTTTGCTGTACGGCACAAAAAAATGCGAACGGTCTATAGACATTACGAAAAGCAAGTGCTATGATAACTCCAGGAATTTTTTTAGGTGCTGGTATTCCTGGGGGAATATCCAATGGCTAGACAACCTTCGCCCACCCTGTTAGGCAGGGTGCTCCGCTATTTTCAATCGTCAATGGAATACGCCAAAGGCGCGCCGGCGCAGCGCAAGGGCACGAACCCGGTGCTCTTGCAGATCGTACAGGGCGCCAGCCGCACGGGGACATCACAGGACTCCTCCAACCTGGAGTACTACCTGCGTCTGGCAGCCACGGCGCCGCACTTCTACGCCGCTGCCAGCACGGTTGCCGACAAGGTGACGGAATCCGCCGATTTCGCGGTCGAACGTGAGGTTGGGGATCGGTGGGAAGTTGTGCCCAACCACGAATTCCTGCGCGTGCTGGAGCATCCCAACGAGATCATGACGGGCGGGCTACTGCTCAACAGCGCGGCGTGGGACATGCAGGGACTAGGCAACTCCTACTGGTTCCTCGTGACGGATCGCCCCGGCGTCGGCCCGGTGCGCGAGATATGGCCGCTGCCGGCGCTGCGTGTGACGCCTGACCCGATGACGCTGCGCGTGTCGCCTGTTACGGGCAAGTTGGTGATCGACTATCGCTACAACCTGGGCACGATGACCATGCTGCCCGGCGAGAACGTCCTGCATATCCGCACGGCCAACTTATTCGACTTCTGGCGCGGGATGTCGCCGCTGTCGGCGCTGGCGCGCACGCTGGAGATGGACTACAACGAGTCGAACTGGTTGGCCGGCTATTTTGGCGAGGGCAACGCCGTCCCAACGGCGATCATCTCGGTGCCGCCAGAAGTCAGCGACGAGGACTTCGACGCCATCAAGCGCGACATTGCCGAACAGTTTGGCGCACAGCGACGCAGCGCGATCACGCGTGCCGGCGACATGAGCGTCGAGACGATCCAGCACTCGGTCGATGACATGCGCATCCTCGACGGCATGAGCTACAACGCCGAAGCAATCCGCGCCGTGCTGCGCGTGCCGGCGGGATTGCGTGACACGTCGTCGGGCGAAAGCCGCATTGCGGCGGCCACGGCGCTGATGCAAGACGCCGTGCTGCCCATGCTGTGGAACATGGCCGAGTGGATGACGCTCAAGATCATACCGATGTACGAAGCGCACGGCGAGCGGTTGCGCATCACGGTGCTGACCGAAGTGCCGCAAGACCGCGCGATGGCCGTCACCGAGTACGAAGCCTTCGGACAGGATCGCACGGTGAACGAGAACCGCGCCGAGCAAAAGCTGGAGCCGCTGAAGCTGGAAGGCGAGCTTGCGCAGTTGCAGGCGCTGCTCGACAAAGTACCGACGCGCTTGGTCGAACTGTTCCTCTCTTACATGATGGCGAAAGAACAGGCCGCCAGCGCCGCCAGCGCTGCATCTGAGCAAGCCGGCAACCCACTCCTCGACGCGATGACAGGCGGCAAGCCTGCCCTTCCTATGAATGGCAAGCCGGCGGGCATGAACGGCAACGGGCGCACGGCGATTCCTGGGCCGCACACGACCGCCACATCGACGCCGGAACAGCAGATGCAGGCGCTGACCTTTGGGGCAAGCAAGGCACTGGAGGGCGTGCCGGCGGTTGAGCACGAAGCCGCACTGACCTGGTTGGCCGCCGGCGCACAATCCGCCGATCATTCGGCGGTTTTGGGAGCGTATCGGGCGGTCTTCGAGGGCGATGCGCTCAAGTCCCTTTACCGGGTGGGCGCGCCTGGTTCGGGACGGGACGCGTGGGCGGTGTGGGACAACCAGGACAAGGCGTGGGTGCGCTGTGCGCCGGTGGTCGGCGCGATGGTGGTCAATCGAGACTTTGTGCGCCGGCAGGGTGCGGAGGTGCGCGCGTGAGTACAGCGACGCAGATTATGACGACAGGCACAGGGCGCGGCAAAACGATTACGGCGCTCGATGCAAACGACTACAAGGGCACCATGCAGCGTCTGTATGCCTGGATTCAGCAGCAGAAAGCCAACGAGCAACAGAAGGCGGCCAGCGAACAGACGAAGGCTTGCGAAGATGTAACCGTTCCGGGGCGAGGCTAGATCGTGGCGCGGACTGACATTGCGCCGACGTTGATCGAATTTGGCATCGACGCGGTTTCCGCCGAGGAGATCGAGCGCCAGATCAAAGAGAATGGGCTGCTCGACGCCGGCCTGGACGGTGTGCATTGGTGGGCGATGCAGCGGTGGGCGTTCGATCCGGTGGAAGCGGTGCGTGAGGCGCGGTTGGGCTGGTGGTTGTCGCCGGCGATTGCGACGGCGTACAAGCGTCTGCTCGATGCTCGCTACGAAAACGAGCCGGGGGAAGATGGCGTCGAGTTGGTGCGCAAGCCGGTCGTGACGTGGGACGCCGCCGCCGAGCGGTTTGTCGAGGACGCCAAGAGCCTGCTCCCCATCTGGCAGGGCACGCTAAAACGCGCATGGGCGGAAGCCTGGCGCGCGTGGCCGGGTTTTGCTGTTCAGCCAGACATCCCGCCGACATTGCCCGACTTTTCCTCGCTTAAGAGCCTGACGGACTACTATGCGCGCGTGCGCCCACACGAGATCGATCCTGGGCACCCGGCGCACGTGCTGCGCATCTTCCTGGAAGCAATCGAAAGCGTGAAAGCCTGGGACGAGAGCCAGGTCAACCGCCATCCAGCCGGCACGCCGGTCGATGAGGCGACAGGGGCGGGCGGCGGGCGCTTTGCGCCGAAGCCGGATGCTCCGCAACGCGTGTGGCAGGGCAAGCAGCAGCCGGCGGCAGAGAACGTGCCCTCCAAATTGGATGTAGGGGCATTGGGTGAGCGCATGGTGGCGAGCATCTTCAGCCATTTGATGGAGACGCCCTTCCGCACGTTGAATGAAGGGCGCAGCAACGCGCCGCTCGATCTCTTTGGCGACCATTTGGCGGTTGAGGTAAAAGCCGGCCTCGCCAGCAACCAAAGCGGGGCGCAGAAGTGGCGCAGCACGATTGGTGAGCCGGGCAAGGCAGAAAAAGCGCTGCTGGCGCAGATGCAGGCCGAGGAAAAGCGCCAGCACAACGCCTGGAAGCGCGCCGAGATATTGCGCCGCAAACAGGAATTTGCGGCGCAACTAGGTAAACGCACGCCAGACGGCCAGCCAGTCAAGCCGGTGACGATTGGGTTGATCTTTTCGCCTGATTTGAGCATGGCAGACGTGTATGTGATCGACGGCTACCACTCGGAAATGCCGTGGGTGCGTTATGCCGATGACGATCATCTTCTGGGCACGTACAAGGTGAGCGAATGGCTGGATTGACGCCGTTGGAGATTGAGGCGCGCCGCGTGGCGTCGGAAGATTTGGATCGGATTTTCGCCGGCATGTTGCGACGGGCGCTGCTGATCATGGGTGAACGCGCCGAGAAGTCTTTCGACGCGGACGCTCACCCGCGTTACCCAGAGGGCACGGCGGTCGATCCTGAGACGGGCGCCGGCGGTGGGCGGTTTGCGCCGAAAGGCGGTGAAGGTTCACCGGATAGGGACGGCAAGCCCAGGCCGCAAGGGACGCCGGTTAGTGCAGCGGCCAATGTGACTGCTACTGGCGCAGTCGGCAAGGCGATTCGTGAGGCACTAGGTGCTGTGGATGAAGTGCATGGCGCTACCGACTTAAAGCAATTGCCTCTGGAGGAAAGCCAAGATACACACAGTCATGGTTCTCTTGAAAAAACCGCAGAGGGCAAACCGATTCGATTGGTTGTATCCGACAAAGCAGAAACGCCGGCGTTTACGGCTTTGCACGAGATTGGGCATTGGCTTGACTTCGCAGCATTGAACGTTCCGTTCGAGCATAATGTCGGTGAGATCAGAGATAAGTCTTTGAGGGATGCCTATAAGGAGTTTTGGTCTGCGCTGGAAGGGACAAAGAGCTACCAGTCGTTGATTCAGACGCTTCGATCACTTGCTGACACCCCTCACGAGGCAGGGTACGTCAGGTATCTTCTTCGTCGGGAAGAAAAATGGGCGCGAGCGTACTCGCAATATGTGGCGACACGTAGCTCTAGCACTGTACTAAAAGCGGAACTTGCAAGAGAACAGGGTCTGAATGGTTATCCGCAACAGTGGTCTGACGAGGACTTCGCGCCGGTGGCGGCAGCGATAGACAAGATTTTCAAGGTCATGGGGTGGATGGAATGATCAAGGAATTGATGGAACAGGGGTCGACGCGGGAACAGGTCGTGCAGGTGTTGATCGATAATAAGTTTGCGCTTGGTGAAGTCGATGCCGAGTTCATCATTGGCATCGAACTTGGCGAGATCGACGGCGACGTGATTGTGGTCGATGACTACGGTAACGAAGTGCGGCGTCATGCCGACGAAGATGAAGACAAGAGCGACGGCAAAGTTGAGTAGCAACAAAAGCGTATGGCAATCTGGCGACGCAATAAGAGCGAGTACGCGCGGATGGCAATACTGATCGGCGCACAACCGGGAATCTCGATCAGTGAGTTGGCGCGACGGATGGGCAAACCCAAGACAACCGTGTGGGGGCGTCTACCCGGTCTCGAAGAAGCCGGCATTCTGTTAGCGGAAGATGACAACGGGGGACTCTACCTGTTCGAGAGACAACATGCAGATTATACTCGACAACCAGGCGTACAAAGCTGATGTAACAGTACCTCCAGCTTATACATTCGACCCGCGCAGCAATCGTTACCGCGACGCGCGCGGGCGCTTTGTCTCGGTGCGCGTGATCTACGATCTGCGCGATGTCAACGAGACGGCCAGCGTCGAGACGATGCAGCGGTTGACGCTGGCGTTGGCGGAAGGGCGGATCAGTGCGCCTGGGTGGTACATGGCGATGCAGCATCAACTGCGCCGGCTGCACGTGCAGAACGCCGCATTGGGCGCCGGCGGGTTCGACCGGTTGACGCGTCAGGACTTCACGCGCATCGACACGATGCTGCGTGAGGAAATCGAGCGGATGCTGCGCTTTGGCACGCAAGTACAGGCGGGACTCCAGAGCGATGCGCAGATTCTCAACCGGATCAACATGTACGCCGGCACCGCACGGCGACAGTTTTACGCCAGCAAGCCCAAGCCCAAGCATCGCATCAACCAGATCGTGATCGAGCGGCGCACGTTGGGAGACGCCGAGCATTGCCCGCTGTGCGTCTACCTGTCTGATCTCGGCTGGCAACCCTACGGCACACTGCCGGCGCCGGGCGAATCCGTCCCGGAGTGGCAAGACGATCAGTGCCTGAGCAACTGCCGGTGTGAACTGGAAGTGAAAGTCGTTGGCAAGAAGAAGGGCGAGAAGATACTATCGCGCACCGAACGCCCTTCGTGGAAGGCGTGGGCGCCACACGCGTGCTACCTGGCGCCGGAGGGGATCGACCTGTGAGCAACGAACAAGCACGCTGGCCGGCCGGCACGCCGGTGGACGAAGCGACAGGCGCGGGCGGCGGAAGATTTGCCCCTTCCAACGGCGGCGGTCAATCCGGTGATCATTCGGCGGATTCTGGCGCGCCGGTGGGTGGCAGCCAGACGGCGCGGCGCTTGCGCGTGCAGCGCGTGGTCGGGCAGTTGGTGGAGGTGGATTCGCTTTTCGATGTCTCCTTCGCGTTGCGAAGCGCCGGTATCGATCCGTCCGTTGCGATTCAACCGGGGGATTTCGCTGCGCTGCTGCAAGAGATCGAGCGCCGCACGCACTATCGCCCCACGTCGGATGATCTGCTGTTGTGGATTGCCGAAGACCTGGGCATCGAAGGCGACGACTTTTTTACCATGCTCGACGCTGAAGGGTGGCGGGCTGTGCAGGCGCAGATCGTGGATGGCGACGATCTATACACGGCTATCGAGGAATTGATCGGCCCGCCGTCACGAGACGCCCTCGACAATCTGGCGGGCATCATGCCGGCCAGATTGTCGAGGGCACAGACAGAAGCAAGCAATGACACTTTCTGGGAGCCGGTGCATCCCACTGACGAGCAAATGCGACAGGCGTACAGCCATCCGCGCTTGAATGCGCAACTGGACGCCGGCGAGCGCGTGGCGATGGTTGTCGTCACCGACCGCAACGGTTCGATCTTGCCCGATGTGGACGCCGAGGTCTATCAGCGCGGGGAAGGTGAGCAGAACTTCAATATCGATCCAGAAGGATTCCGCACGCTGCTGGCCGACTCCTTGCCGGATGGCTGGCGCGCTGCCATCCGCTATGAAGCCTACGACCACACCGCCGAGTACCACACGGTCGAGGTGGCCGGCGTGCTCTATGCGGACGATCAGCGCACCTATGCCGGGCGCTTCGACCTGAGCTTTTCGGACGGCGACGGCGACAGGATTGTCAACCTGAATTTCTTGGAACTGGAGGATCGCTTCCAGGGGCACGACGCCGCGCTGAGCCTGATGGAAGGCGTCGTCAAGCACGCCCTCGACAACGATTTCGCCCGGCTGGAGATGCTGGCTGACATCACGGTGGGCAGCTACGCGTGGGCGAAGTATGGCTTCGACTTCGCCCCTTCGACTGACGCGCCCAAGCGGTTTGTGCCGGACGAGTTTCGAGCGTGGGCAGCCAACAAAGGGCCAGAATATCAGCCGGCGGCGGGATGGGTGGGGCTGGATCGCATCAAGACGCCCTACGACATTGCCACCTATGACCCCGATCCATCGGTGCGTATTCCAGGCAGCATGATCTTCAACCCGCACGTGGATCGTTCTGCGTTGCTGCATCCTGGCAAAGCGTACATGCTGGACATGAAAGGCTTTGGCGAGTGGGACGCCACGGCGTCGCCGGCGCTGGTCTACCAGTTGATCCAGTACAAAAAAGCGGAAGCCTTGCTGCGCAGGGACGCACGGAAGGCGACGCCGATTATCGAGATGGCTGCGCCGGCGGTGCGCCTCGTGCCGGCCTTCGATTGGCAGCAGCGCGTGCAGGAGGACGCCGGCCTGGTCGATCTGGAAGATCACTTTGCGATCAGCGAAGAAGACATCGAGCAGGCGGCGATGGGGTTGACGCACGCAGTTGGGATCGTAACGGGCGCCAACAGCGGCAAGGTGACGGTCGCATACGACGGTATGGGGTCGCTGGTTGTGGATTGCAAGACCGGCAAGGACGCTATGCTGTACTGGATGCGCAACCGCGCGTTGCATCAGGCGCCGCACAATGCCGGCGATCCGGCTGCGTTCCATGCGCTCGATTACCTGCACGTGCATTGGGCGGAAACCGAAGACCTGAGCGGGCTGCTGCGCCTGGCGCGCATGGCGCGCGATGCCGGCTATCCGCGCATCACCTTCGACGTGGAGGGGCAGATCGGGCGCTATGCCTGGGCGCAGTGGGGCGTGGACTTTGAGCGGCAAAGCGAAGTGACCGAGTACAACGCGCGGTTCGACCGGTGGCTGAAGGAGCTACGCGTGGATATGCCGGTGCGCGCTTTCCTGCATACGCCGCGTGCGTTCGCCGGGTTCGACGCGCCTGGCGTGCGCATTCCTGGGATGCTGATCGATAATCCGTATGTGCGCAGGGAAGCGTCGCTGCCGGTGGGTAAGGCGTTCATGCTCGACATGCGTGGGATGCCTGCATATCTGGCTGCCAGCGCGCCGGGAATGCTGTACGATGCGCTGGTTGTGTTGGCAATCAAGAGAGAGGTGACGAAACGTGCTGATCATCAATAACCGGTTTCAGCCGCGGCGAGAAGGGCAAAGCGACGCGGCGTTTTGGGCAGACCTGATCAACGCCGAAGATGGCGACGATGCGATCCTGGCGACACCGCGTGGCGCACAGGCGCTCACGCCGCCAAGCGAGATCGATAGTCCGTTTACCGACGATGCGTTCTTCGATGAGGAACTGGGGGACGACTAGATTTGTTCGAGTTCAAGTGTGCGCACGAGGGCTGCTACATGCCCTGGGCGTTTGTCTACAATGGCGTAGTGATGGTGCAAAGCCGGCACTCTGGCGAGATGCACACGAACGCGATTGGGCTGGCGGAACTCTACCGCGTGCTGCGCGCCTCGCAGGGCGCCGAGACATTATCGACAGCGGATTTTGCGCTATCGACCGTGCGCCGCGCTGAGGTGATGCTTCCTGGGGCGCCGGCGACAACGCCGGGATTCGAGCTTGTCTGCATCGACAAACGCTGCTCGCTACCCTGGGGAGTCGTTGCGAACGGGTCGCTGCACGTGGTATCATGGCATGGAGAGAAGCACATCAACAGCGTACACGTGGACGTGATCAAGCTGCTTTTCGGCGTGCGGTATGGCTTGAATGGAGGGTGACGCAAGATGATTCAGTGGCCGGCGCGGGTGAAGGTCGTCTTCATGTCGGAAGACGTGCTGACGAACATGTTGACCGAGGGCGCGGCGATGCCTGCCGTGCAGTGCGTCGAGGGGCTGCCGGAAGGCGCGCAGATGGTGATGGCGTCGTACAACGAGAAGCGCAAGGCAGTGGCGGTGTACTTCACGCATCCTTCGTGGCCGCTGGCGTCGCCGGGCGCTGTGCCGGCGATTACGCCCGTGCTGCAAGTCGTGGAGCCAGAGCTAGAACTGGCATAGGTAGAACGCACATGCTACAATGCGGGTGCGTGGGGGTGATGACCGCATTGGGTGTACGGTAGTCTGTCTACCTGCGGCGCCGGGTGCGTGAGACCCACGTGTTCCCAACGAGCTTGGGCACATGGCGACACCTGCCAGCAGCGCGTATTTGGCTCCGCATAGTGCGCAGTGGTGTGACGACCGCGAGAGTGCGGTAATTCACAACTTGGGATAATTTGGGATATGAGAAAGGGCTGCTTGTGCGCACAAGCAGCCCTTTCTTGTTGTTGAGCCGGGCGGGACTTTCTCCCAACGGATCGCCTGATGCAACCCTCCCAACCACTCTGATTGTAGCAGGAACAGAACGAAAGTCAACGATCAAGACGCAATCCGCCGATCTTTCGGCGCAAATATGCTTGACAGGCATAATCTGACTGTGATATATTCTTAACGGAATAGCAATTTCCGCAACTCTATCGTTCGCGCCGCGTGCGCCTCTGGGAAACCAGGGGCGCACGCTTTTTTATACCCGGAGTACATCTCATGCCGATTGCCAACAGCGCCAGCGGAACAAACAGCGACCAGGGGCTGCCGGTTGTCAACCAGGGTGAAGACCTGCAAGTGTGGTTGAAGCGGGCAGTGCCGGCGCTAGTCGATTTGGGGACGCCGGAAGACCAGGCGATTGCGCTTGCGACGGAAGCCTGGAATCGCGTCAACGGGCAAGACAAATTCGCTCGCTCCGACAAGCCGGCAAAACACGAAGCCGAAGACAAGCCCGAAACGCCCAAGCCCGCCGCAAAGGAACCTGAGAGGGAAGTCGATCCGAAGGCCGAGAAGCCCAACGCGCCAGCGCCGAAAGCCGACAAACCAGGCGAACCTGCTCCCTTTGCCAAGAAAGAGCCGAAGGAAGACGCGCCAGAGGAAAAGCCCGAAGACGAACAGCCGGAACCGGAAGCTGCGCCCGAAGGCGGGATGACTTGGGATCAGGCGACGTGGGGATCGCTCAACGGCGCCGACCTTGTGAATCGACCTGGGACGGAAGACGCGACGCTGACCGTTGACGCAACAACCGACGAAAACGTAGAAGCCGGCAATGAAGACGAAGTGCCGGAGACCGACGAGGACAAACCCGAAGCAGAAGACAGCGACGAAACGGAAGCGCCCGGCGACGGCAATATCACGGGCTGGTACACCGGGCAGATCATGAACTTTGCGCAGACGCTTGGTGCGCATCTGCTCGATAACGGGCTGGTGAGCGACGAGCAACTGGGTGCGATGGTCGATGCCGTCATGCAGATGGCCGCCGGCCTGGAGAGCGACCTTGCGCAGCGATTCGCCCCACCCAAAGAGACCAAGTTTACCTACGACGTGGCGCTGCCTGAGTTCGCCCGCAAGGGCACACCTTCTGCGCCCTCTTTGCCATCAACGCCCACCAAGCCCGTCGCCGGCCCACAAGCGCCCTACGTGACCAAATTTCCCAACGTGCGCACGCCGTTGGCCGATACGCTGGCGATCAAAGCCCTGGGGCGGGATCGGGTGGGCAGCTATCTGTGTGTGTGGGGCAACCCGGCGCGCAAAGACCTGTCCGGCGAGTTCTTCACGCCCAACACGCAAGAGATGACGGCAATCTTCGACGCCATCGGCACGATCCCCGCCATCTATCATCACGCCCTCGACAACACGGTGAAAGCTGCCGTGATTGGCCTGGTGGATGTGATGAAGAAAGACGATGTAGGGCTGTGGATCGAAGCGCAGGTGCGTGAGCACGCCGCCTACAAGAACCTCATCAAGCCGCTGGTCGATGACCATGTGTTGGGCTGGTCTTCCGGCGCGCTGCCGGGCGGACGGCAAGTCAACAAGGCGACCGGCGAGATCACACGCTGGCCGATTGTCGAAGCCTCCATGACGCCTAGCCCGATGGAATGGCGCATGGCGGCGCAGTGGCCCGTGCAGAACATCAAGGCGCTCTATCAGCAGGCCGGCTTGCCCTTCAGTGTTGTTTCCAAAGCTCTACGCCCCAAACCGCCCCAGGCGTCATTGGACGATCAGATCGCGGTCGAACTGGAGCTTCTTCGGATATTGGAATTGTCCTGAGTACAGGAGGAGTAATCACCATGAGTGCAGATTTTGGAGTTTTGGAGCGCCAGCGGGATGAAGCCGTTTCTAAGGCGCAAAAGGCGTTGATGGCCGGCGACTTGGAGTCTGGGCGCACCTACCGCGCCGAGGCTGAAAAGCTCACCGAGTCGATGCGCGAGTTGAAGTCGCTGAGCGAACTGGGCGGCGGCATCGCTATGCGGCGCCCGCCTCTGCCTGGCACGACCGGCGTCGAGGAGGACATCGCCACCAACGCGGCCAAAGCGGCCTACGTGGCGCGGTTCGGCTCGCTGGAGGGGTCGATCAAGGGCATCCTGACCGACCTGCACGGCGCCGAGTACGAAGGGCTGTACTGGCAGCAGCGGGCGGCCTTCAAGACCTACCTGCGCCGCGGCGACAGCGGTCTGGATCGGTCGCAGTTCACCCTGCTCAAGCAGATCGTGCTGACGCCGAACTTTGTCAAGAGCGCCATCCAGCAGGGCATGGACAGCGTGGCGTCCATCAAGTCCACGATGGTCGAGGCAATCGACACCCTCGGCGGTTTCGCCGTTCCGGTCGATTTTCAGTCGCGCGTGATCGAACGCTTGAAGGGCGAGACGGTCGTGCGCGGCGGCGCCAGCGTGGACAACACCAGCCGTGATACGGTCGAAATTCCGGTGAGCACCGGCGGCACGGATCAGTATTCGAGCGCGGTGCGCGTGACCTGGGTCGATGAGAAGCCCACGGCGGGCACGGCGGCTACGAACCTGACCTTTGGCATGGAACAGGTGCCCGTGCATACGGTGATGGCCGAGACCGGCTTGAGCCGCAACATGATCGAGGACGCAGCGTTCGACATCGAGGAGTTCCTGACCCGCAAGTTTGCGGAAGCGGCCGCCATCGATGAAGACAACAAGTTCATCCTGGGCAGCGGCGTCGGGTGCCCGCAGGGGATTCTGCCGGGTGGTGCGAATCTGTTGGGGTTGACCGAGCGCGTCTCTGGCGACACCGACGACATCACCTGGAACAGCCTGATCAGCCTCTCCTATGCGGTGGCGCGCCAGTACCGGCGCAACGCCAAGTGGATCGCAGAACGCTTCACCTACGAGGAGATCGCCAAGTTCCAGGATGGCACGAGCGGCAACTACCTGTGGAATCCGTACCAGACGGGCGGCGGCGCCAACGGCGCGCCGGCGAAACTGTTGGGGTACGAGCCGCTGGAACAGGAGATCATGCCGAGCGTGGCGGCAAACGCCTACCCGATGATCTTTGGCGACCTGGCCGGCTACCAGATTTTCGACCGCATCGGCATGACGGTCGAGCGCTATCTGGACAGCACCACAGCGCGCCAGAACATGGTCATGTTCGTGATGCGCCGGCGCCTGGGTGGGCAAGTGACGGAGCCGTGGCGCTTCGCTGTCCTGAAGATTGCTTCTAGCTGACGCTTCTAGCTGACCGGATTTTTTTACCGGATAGTATTCCTGGAGGAATAAGACCATGAGTGCAGGAAATCCTACGTTTCACGAGCGCAACCTGGTGGGCTACATCGCCCCCCAGTTGGTTGACGCCGGCAGCGTCAACAGTGGCTGGCTGGCGATTGGCGACGCACAGCGCGTGGTGGCGTTGATCGCCGTTGGCGCCACCGACACGACCGTCGATGCCAAGTTGCAGGCTGCCACCGATTCGAGCGGCACGGGCGCCGCCGACATTACGGACGCTGCGATCACGCAGGTGGGTGCGACCGGCGACAATCGCTTCGCAACCATCGATCTCGACACGAGCAAGTTGGCGGCCACCAGCAACACCCACGTGCGCCTGTTGGTGACGGCGGGCGATGGAACCAGCGGGGCGTATGTGGCGGCCTTCGTGCTGCGCAGCACGCGCCACGCGCCGCCCACGCAGCCGGCTGCCTACGCAGAGCAGGTCGTCGTCGCGGGCTAAGCGTCGATATAGCAACAAGGAACGGGCAGGTTGCGAGTTGCGGCCTGCCCGTTTCGGGATCGACAGGAGAAAGCTATGTTGGTGCAATCGTACTACAACCGCAACCGGGCGCGCGTGCCGCTTCAGGATCGGGTGGAACTCCAAAAAGCGACAGACGCAGCGGCAGCCGGCATCGAGGTCGAAGTGCTCACGGCTGGCATCTACAACGGGCCGAGCCACAAGGCGCTGCCACGCGCCGAGGTGGGTGATCTGATCCGCGTGGCTGGCGGCCCGTACCTGGAAGGGCTGGTCGCCAGCGGGCGATTGCGGCTGCCTGGGCAAGCCGACGAAGAACCCGTTGCGCCGGTGCTCACCTTTGGCACGGCGACCAGCAATACCGGTGATCTTTCACCGCTATTCGAGGCGGAAGCGCCGGCAAGCGGGCACGCTTTCCTGCTTGCCGCCGGCTTGACCGAACGCCAGGCTAAGCTGATTTTCGAGGCCGGCTTCACGAGCAAACTGGCGATTCAGCAGAGTGTGGCGGCGGCGGGTCTGGAAGGGCTGGTTGCCATCAAGGGGATTGGGCAGCAGACCGCACAGCAGGTTGCGGATTGGGCGAATGAGGAGGGCGAATAGTCATGGCCGATCTCGCAAAGCTCAAGCAGGCAATCGAAGCGGTCAAGGCGCAGCGTCCTGACCTGATTTGGAAGAACCTGAACGCGCCGGCGATTGCGGCGTTGCTGAACGCGCCGCGCGTCGTCGCCAACCCGGAAGCAGGACAGCCGACAGGCGAGCGCACGGTGCCAAAGCAAGTGCAGTTCGAGGATGTCGTCGCCTTGCTGCCGGCTGAGGTAATCGTCAGCATCTATCAGCAGTTGGGTAACTTCTTGCCGGATTTGAAGACGGTTATCGAGACGCAAGACCGTGACTTTATGACGGCCTTGATGTCGCTGGTCGTGCAGATGAAAGGCGTATCGGTAGCGACTGCGACTAAGTTCTACGACGCGTTGAACGTCGCCAATACCTTCGAGGAGTTGGTGTCAGTCGCCATCGACAAACAGGATCGCGTCTACCTGATGAAACTTCTTCAGATCGGGATTGCTGCACAGGTCATCACGCAGGAAACGCTCGATGAACTGGCGGCGCTGCTGAGTGCCACGGAGACGGTGACGGACGTAGCGCCTGACACGGTGCCGGCGCCATCGTACAGCGAAGAATATGATCTTGGCACGGTGACGGCAGATGACGTGCTTTTTGTGATTAGCGGATTAGCGGGGTGACGCAATGGCCGACGAACAAGAGACTATCCAGCCGGCAGCAGACATCTTCCCGGCATCAGGCGACGAGTGGTCAACCTTCTTCTACTACTTTGGCAACGATGCTGGCGTGGGCGTCAAGGAGCTTGTTCCATCGCCTGGCCCCTCGCGTCAGATTCAGTTGCGCGAGTTGACGATCTGTCGGACATCACAATCCATCAACAATTTACTCATCTTCTACGGTAACGACGCCGTGAAGTTTGTCCCGCTCGGTGAGGTGCCGATCTTCGAGCGGTTCGGGCAACATCCGCAGTATATCTCGGTGGGTGAAAACAAAGCGTTGAAGGTCAGCAATTCCACAGAAAACGTCTTCGTCGTGTACGGCGAGTTTCGGATTGCGAAGGCGTAACCATGTGGATACTGTTTGTCATGCTGCTTGGGTGGTTTCAGCCGGCGCAACAGACCGACTTCTGTTACGCGCTGGCAGAACCATACAAGCATTGGCCGTTGTATTTGGAAGTGACAGAGCAACTTGACACGTGTACCCACAACTGGTACACCGCCGACGTTTTCCTGGAAGATGAACGGCATACGCCGTCGATCTGGAATCACGTCTACCGTCCTTCGATTCCCGATTTGGTGCGTTTGGCTGAAACCTATCCAGGGCGTTACTGGCTGCTCTACAACGAGCCAGAACTGCCTGGGCAAGCCGACACGACGCCGAACGATGCTGCTATTCACGCCAGATACTGGATGGAAGCGATTGGCGAGAATGGCGAAACCGCTTGTTGCGGGGTGTCAATCGATGAGCGGTTGCCCTGGGACACGTGGCTGAATGCTTATCTTGACGCCGGCGGGCCGGTACCCGATCTATGGCATATTCACATCTACGCCGAAAACCCGGAAGTGTTTGATCGCCGGTGGGCACTCTGGCAGGCGTGGAACGCCGAGCACGGCAATCTGAAGACGATCATCAGTGAGGCCGGCTTTGGCGTCGAGATGTACGAGTATCTGCAAACCTGGCAGCACGAAAACGTGCCGCGCTTGTACTGGTTCGGTTTGGACAAGCCGATTCAGGTGCATGGTTTGTGTCCGGCCTGCACGCACCAACTATATGCGCCACTGCTTGGCGACTGGAGAAATGACAATGCGCCGTAAAGTCTTACTTGTATTTTTGATGTTGTCAATCGCCGGCGCGTTGGCGATTGGCGCGCGTGTGCTCCTGTGGGCGCCGGCGCCGGTTGCCGCCCAAGATGCGCCGATTTCGATAGCGAACCCGACGTATCCGTTGCTGCTTAACCGCTCCATGACGACCGGCACGCTCTATACGGCTTCGCCCAACTTTGCAGCAAACGGTCGCGATGCGTCTCTGACCGAGGGATACAGCAAGGGTGAGGTGTTTGTGACGATTGCGGGAATCGATGAAGGTGAAGCCGTGACAAGCACGGTTCAGTTTTCCGCTGATGGCGAGAATTGGTCTGATCTTGTCTACGACTACTGGAGCGGGTCGGAGATGCTGCAAGCAGTCGCACCGCGGTCTTTCACCGAAGATGGCACGCGTTACTCGCAGGTTACGCTGATGGGAGTGCGCTTGCGCACCAAGATCGAAGCAACCGGCCAGGTGACAGCAACCGTCTATGCCACGTATCGCAGGTAAACCTATGTCGATGCGTATTCTGATCTGTCTCCTGTTGCTGTTCGTTGCGGGCGGCGCCACCGTGCCGGCGTCGGCGCAAATCAACGACACTGCCGTCGCGCCGCGTATGCTCACCGTTTTTGACGGTATAGTCACAGGCGGAAATGCAATTTCGACAACGTACAGCGAAGTCGTGTTGACCAGGGAGTGGAACTACGCCGACATCTTCATCACGGTTTCGGATAGCGGTGACGCTTACGTGTGGGCAACGCCGCAGTTTTCCGCCGATGGCGTGAACTGGACGGACGGCGCTATGTACGGGCAATTCGAGACGGCGCCCAACGTGCGCGAGTGGTTGAATCCGAGCCACATGTTTTCGCGTGCAGGCGACGGTTCGACGCACTTGTCGCCTATACTTGCCGGCCGCTACATGCGCATCAAACTGGATTGGATGCTGTCGCCACACATCAACGCAAAGGTGATGTTCCGACAATGAGACGACAAGTGCGACCTGTGGTGGTGGCGTTGGTGCTGCTGCTGGCGTTGAGCGCCGGCTGGCGGATTGGCGTTGCGCCGGTCGTCGCGTTGGCGCCCACGTACACACTCGATTTGTTGGTGCGTGAGAACGCCGTGATTGCGTGTGGAGGCAACGCGCTGCGCATGGATCGTATCCCGGACAGGCCGCTGTCGGTGGCGATCTACTGCTACCAGGAACAATCTGGCGAGCAGAAACCGGCTGGAAAATTGCAATCGGTATTGATTCGATGAACACCCCTTATCTTGTCTGGACGCGAATGAAACCTGTAGTAGCGCCGCCGGCGCGCCAGCAAAGACTGCGCACGGCTGGCTTGACGGTGCGTGAGCGTGAGGTTGCACGGTACGTGGCAAGCGGGCTGAGCGATGAGGAGATTGCACAGTTGTTGGTCATCAACGTCGGCACGGTGTCTACGCACCTATACAACGCATCGCGCAAACTTAAGGCTGCCACGCGGTCGCAGTTGGGCATGTGGGCGCTTTGTGCAGGGCTGATTACGTCGGACGAAGTGCTTGCGTTTTGGCACGAGCATAGACCTGAAATCCTGGGGCCGGGAACCGTGACGCCGCTCGCCTGGATGAAGATGCGCGTTGCAAGTCTATCAAGCCGTGAGCGCGATGCCGTCAAATATGCGGCTTGTGGGCTGAAGAACGCCGAGATTGCGCAGGTAATGCGCATCAAAGCGCCTGGTGTGCGCTTTCTGTTGTACAGCGCGTTCGACCGGCTTGGCGTGGCGTCACGCTCTCAGTTGGCAGGGTTGACAATCCTTACCGACATGCTCACACACAGCGACGTGTTGGCTGTCTGGTGTAAGCACAAGCCGGAGATGTTCGGACACGACTGGAGCGACCATGTATTGCACAGCCAGTGATGTGAAGGCTTTCGCCCGTGATAGCGCACTGGACGATGCTGTCCTGGACTTGCTGCTTGACCCGATCAGCGAAGCGGTGGATCGGTGGTGCCGGCGCTCTTTTGGCACGACGATTGGGGCGGTTTCCTTCGATTATCAAGACGCCAAGCAGTTGCGCTTGGGGCGCGACCTGGTGAGCCTGACGCAGATCGACACCAATGCCGATCAGTCATTCTTGCCGGCGGCGGTTTTGCTGGAACCGCGTTCCGGCCCGCCCTATCAGTGGTTGACGCTCATCAACAGCAGCGATCAGTTTTCCTACAGCGACACGAAGACGAGCGCAATCACCGTCAACGGCACGTGGGGCTATAAAGCGACCGTACCCAGTGCAGTCAAGCTGGCGACGATCAAATGGGTGCTGGCTGAGTACAACAAGGCCGACGTGCAGGGCTTTGGCGCCATCGGCGCCGCCGGTATGAATGTCGGCATGGCTTTTGTGGAAAGCGCTGCGCCGCCAATGGAAGTGCAGGAACTCCTCAATGCCTACCGACGCCGGCGCGTGGAGGCATTGTGAGCAACGTCGTCATTGGGCGCAACCAGGGGCAAGCCGCCTACAACAAGGTATGGCGCATGATGGGAAGCCCTACGCTGTCGCTCATCTACCCGATGGCCGAGTGGACGCTGCCAACAGGCGTGAGCTACGACCGGCACTACGACCAGTTTGTCGATGCCGCCGGCACAGTGGTCGAAGTGGACTGGGCAGACCAGCCAACGCTGTCATCGCCCTTCCTGACGCAGCGCCACGCACGCGACGTGAAGCTGCAACTGCCGGGACAGAGCACGCAGCACGAAATGTCGGTCGTCCTGCCCTGGTCGAGCACGACACAAGATCGCGTAGACGGCGCCTGGGGCGTGCTCGTGGACGGAAATCTGTACCGGGTTGCGTCGTGGGAGTGCCAGCCGGCGGGCGTGGAAACGCCGGTCAGCATCGTCGTGCAGTTGCGGGAAGAAAATCGCTGATCATTCGGCGGATTCTTTTTGCCGTCGAATATGCCTGGAGGAATATCTTGGCGTTTCGAAATTACAAGACGTGGCGCGCCAACCTGGTGCGTGAGCAAAATCGTATCCAGCAGACCACACGGGCAGCAGTGCCGGCGGTGGGGCGCGGCGTGCGCGATTTGATGCGTGAGCGCATTCCGCCGGGCGCCACGCGTTCGCTTGGAATGCCCAACACGTTTCCGGGTTATGCCGCCACCGGTCACATGAAGACGACCATCGTCGCCGGCCCGGTCGAGGAGCGCGCAAAGGGCGTCTATGCCGTGCGCGTGGGGATAGCGAAAGGTGCGCGCAAGCTCGACTACATCAAGGCGCACGTTCACGAACGCGGCGCCCACATCTACCCGCGGCGCGCCAAGATGCTGCGCTTTGTCATCAACGGCGAGGTGATCTTCGCTCGCCACGTCTACATCCGTCCCAAGCGGTGGGCGTCGAGTGCGTGGGACGAAGCGATCTTGCTGGCGCCGCAGATGCTGCACGCACGCTTCATGGAGTTGTACGGGAGGTTCCGTTGAGTGATTTCAGTGTGTCCGAGGTGCTGGCCGCCTACATGCGGTTGCTGGAGCGCACACGCGCCAACGATGGCTTGGGCATCAGTGCGCTGCTTGGCTTCCCTGGCACGGGGCGCACGGAGCCGGCATTGCCGTGTGCGGCGCTGGTCTTTGCGACCGACGACTACACAGGCGCCGGGCAGCGGCCTACGCCGCGCTTGGGGCAAGTGCCGCCGTCCGGCACGGGCATCGTGGCGACGCTCTATCTGATTGCTCGCAACGAGCCGGAGCTTCTGGGGCTGATCGACGCGCTGCGCAACGTCAAGGCGCAGGTTGCGTCGGTGACGGCTGATTCTCAGGGTTTGGTCGTGCGCTACGGCCCGACTCAGCGCGTCGATCTGGCAACGCAGGATCGGGTGCTGGAATACGTCGTGGCGACTTCGCTTTCGTTTTCGGTACGCTAAGACCGGGAGGTTTTTAAAATGGCATCACCTACTACCCTGCCTACCCTGCAAGTGCAGGAAGGGCAACTCTACGTGTTACGCAAAGGGAGCGGCGGTAGCGCCGTCGTCATCGGGCAGGCTGTGCGCGTGCAGCCGCAGTCGAACGTGCCGACGCGCAAGATTCCGCGCCTGGGCGATACGAACAAGGCAACGTCGTATCAGCCCGCTGAGCACTCGGTCAGCATCGAAATCTATGCTGAGCGCGACCCGGCGCAGATGGCGCAGCTTCTGGGCGGCACTACCAAGCCCGCGTCAGGCGGGTGGGTCGGCACTGAGGAACTGCGCTTGAATCCGACGGTGACGGCGTTCGATCTGTTCGTGGACGTGTACGAGACCGCCACGGGCAGCGGCGACGTGCTGGCCGGCACGTGGACGCTCGACAACTTCAAGCCGTCGAGCTTGAGCGTGCCGGTGCAGGCCGACAACGTGGTCACGCACACCATCAACGGCGAAATCGATGATCTCTACTACACGCCGTCGGACGGCTACGGCGCCTAGCGCCTGGGAGGTTTGAATGGCATCACCTACTACCCTGCCTACCCTGCAAGTGCAGGAAGGGCAACTCTACGTGCTGCGCAAGGGGTCTGTCGTCATCGGGCAGGCTGTGCGCGTGCAGCCGCAGTCGAACGTGCCGACGCGCAAGATTCCGCGCCTGGGCGATACGAACAAGGCAACGTCGTACCAGCCCGCCGAGCACTCGGTCAGCATCGAAATCTACGCCGAGCGCGACCCGGCGCAGATGGCGCAGCTTCTGGGCGGCACTACCAAGCCCGCGTCGGGCGGGTGGGCCGGCACTGAGGAACTGCGTCTGAATCCGACCGTGACGGCGTTCGATCTGTTCGTGGACGTATACGAGACCGCCACGGGCAGCGGCGACGTGCTGGCCGGCACGTGGACACTCGACAATTTCAAGCCGTCGAGCTTGAGCGTGCCGGTACAGGCCGACAACGTGGTCACGCACACGATCAATGGCGAAATCGATGATCTCTACTACACGCCGTCTACTGGTTACGGCAACGCCGACCTGAGCGCCCTGGCGTTGAGCGCCGGCTCGATCTCGCCGGCCTTCGCGGTTGGCACGACGAGCTACACGCTGGCGGTCGCCAACGGTGTGACCAGTACGACGGTGACGCCGACAGCGGCCGGCAAGACGATCACGGTCAACGGTACGGCGGTCGCTTCGGGCAGCGCGTCCGGCTCGATTGCGCTGGCGGTGGGCGCCAACACGATCTCGGTGGTCGTCACGGTCTCGTCGGGTGCGACGAAGACCTACACCGTGACGGTGACACGCGCGGCGTCCTGATCTACGTAATGTTCCCATCTGAGTGCAGGCCGGCGGTCAACGGGGATCGTCTGTCTGCACTCGTTTTGCAGGAGACGGTATGTCCAGAGTAACGACCTACGATGTGAATCGAATCATCGCCGGCGAGAAGATCGAGATCACGGTCAAGTATCCTTTGGCCGACAAGCCGGAAGGTTTTCGCTGGTTCATCATGCAGCCGACCGACTGGTTGTACGACATGGGGCTGGCGGTGGGTGAGGCTGCCGAGGCCGAGGTGATGGCGTTGCCTGAGTTGGAGTCGATGCGCCAGATGGCGCCATCCAAACAGTGGTTGCACCAGCAGACGCTTTCACGCCAGCGCATTTCGGCGCACATCAAAGAGCTTGAGGCGCTGCCCAAGCGCACGCCGGAAGAAGACCTGGAGTTGGAGGTCAATCGCAGCCACTTGGAGCGGCTGATCGATCCTGCCAGCTACACGCGCGCCGACGAGATCGCCGCGCAGAATGCCAACCGTGCGCGTGATTTCTGGTTGCTGCCGCGCCTGATTGTGGACGATCAAAATGCGCTGTTGTTCGATCTTTCCACGCCGGAAGGCCAGCATCGCTGGCAAGCGATTGGGCGCAAGACGCGCCTGGAGTTGCGCGGTGTGTTGATGCAGGTGTTGTCGTTGGTGCTGCTCGCAAAAAACTGAGGGGCCGGCCTGAGTTCGAGTTGAAATTCAGGCTGGCCGACATCTATCAGTTTTCCAAGTCGTTTCCGGGCGGCATGTGGCAGATGACTGCCGCACAGCGGGCGCTGTTGACGGGCGGCAAGCGCAAGGCGGCGCGCCGGCTGTCGCTGGAGGAGATGATCGGGATGACGCAGCGCAATATCGATACTGAGACGCCGCCGAGCGAGTAGCGCGCCCGGCGGCGTTTTTGCGTGCTCACCGCGTTTCCTGCGCCAGCACGCCGGCCAACAGCAGCTTGTCGGGGTCTCTCCCCACCAGGTAGCCGGCCAGGAATGCCGCGTTGACGGCATCGCGCAATGCGCCGATAAACTCTGTGCCGGCGTCGGCGCTTTTGATGGCGTCGAGTTCGGGAAAACGCCGCGTGAGTTCATCCTCGAAGTCCACAAAGACTTGTTTGGTCGTCAGGGACTCGATAAACTCGAACATCGGGAATTCGATTGACGTGAACTGTCTGTGTAGCTGTACGTTCCGATAGCCTAGCATGTAACCTCCTCGTGAATAAAGACGAATCGCCGCCTGTAGCCCTCACCCCGACGCGCACGGGGAATCCTCTACGAGTGACCGCTTGCATTCATCGTGACGATGAATCGCCGCCTGCAACGTTGGCGGAAACGTTGCAGATCATCGGGCTGTACGCCTTGCATTCATCGCTACGATGAATCGCCGCCTGCAACGCAGCACATTGTTGCGGAGGCAGCGATTCAATACGACTTGCATTCATCGCTACGATGAATCGCCACCTGCAACTCCGGCATTCATCGTGTCCCGCCAGGAACAGCAAAACTTGCATTCATCGTGACGATGAATCGCCGCCTGCAACGCGCCTATCCAGCAAGCGGCAACGCTCGGCGGTTCCCCTGCATTCATCGCTACGATGAATCGCCGCCTGCAACAACCTGGCAGCCAGCATCAGCCCGAAAGTGCTGCTCTTGCATTCATCGCTACGATGAATCGCCGCCTGCAACCGCACCAGTCAGCGCACACGGATGCATTTCGCAAACCTGCGCGCTCACGTTGCATTGCAGACTGCGCTTCGCTCCGCGTGCCCCGCTTCTTTGAGTGTCATACTTCGCAGATCGAAGTGCATGACACTCAATTGGCGGTTTGCGGTGCGCTTTGCCGGTTCCTGCGCCTGCTCTCGCTCCGGTCGCAGTGACGGCGGGGTGGACAAGTCACCCCCTACGCCTATCTTTTCAGATTTGGCGATACCTGTTGCGCGCCTTAGCATATTGCGCGCGCCGTTGACATCAGCGTTGATCGCCAGCCCGCATTCAGCGCAGACGTACAGTCCACGCTCGACGCGATTGCTCTTGCGCACACAACCGCAGCCGGAACAGGTTTGCGACGTGTACGCCTCGGAAATCTCGATCACCTCTACGCCATGCTCCTCTCCTTTCCATCTCAACTGCTCGCGAATGCGTCCCTGCGTCCACGCGTGGAATTTCTGGTTGCCGGCGCTGCCAAAATCTTTGTCGGTGCGAATGCCGGTGAGCGCGCCGACCGCCAGCACGCCGACTCCACGCGCAACGCACTGGCGGATCACGTCGGTCGTGAACACATGCACTGCCAATGCGCGCGTGTTGGTCGCTTTGGCCTTGTACGTTTTCGACCGCCGCGACGCAGGCAGGCGCGCCTCCGTGCCGGTGTAGCCCGCCGGCTTGCACGCGGCGGCGCGTTTGTTGGCGAGACGCTGCACGTCGAGCAGGTGACGACCGACATAGAGAATATCGTCATGCTCGAATGCCAGTGCGCCCAGGTTGACGATGCCCAGGTCGAGCGCCGCCACGCCATCGCCGGCACGGGCAGCGGCGGGCTTCGTTGTGATGAGCGACACCTGGTAGCGCCCGCGCTTGAGCGTGGGCGTGACGCGAATCAGGTGAACATTCGCCATTTTGACGCCAGGACGCACATGCACGCGCACGACAACGTGCCGCTCGGCAATGGCGCCGCCGAGCACGGTCAATCGGTAGCGCCAGTCGCCAAGCGGTTTGGCGTTGCGTCCCACCTCGAAGGTCAGCGTGCGGTCTTCCTTGACCGCACGCGGCGGGCGGGCGTCGGGGTTGCGTTTCAGATTTGACCACCAGCTTTTCATGGCGATGTCGAAATCTGCAATCGTGTAGCTGGAACAGCGATCTGACAGGTCGCGGTAGGGGCCGAAATCAGCCATGATCTTCTGCACGGCGAATTTGCCCGGCCAGGTGCGCGTGGGCCGGCGGCGTTTGTATTGTTCCCAGGAGTCGCCGCGTCGCCAGCGTAGGCGTTCGTTGTAGCCGAACGTACACCACCAGAGTTCATTCCAGAGCCGGCGCGCGTTGTAGAAGCCGCGCTGGAGCGCGTCCTGGCCGCTCTCGATGCTGATGGATGCTGTGACTGCGCGCTGCATGGTTGGCTCCTACGCCGCACTCGGTGCGGGTTGGCCGACGATGAGATGAATGTTGCGCTTTAGGCGCGCTGTAATCGCGTAGTGCAGCATGTTCTCGAAGTAGGTCACGGCGTCGGCGCCGCAGCGCGTGTCGTCAACGAGATTAAGAAAATCGGCGGCGCTGCGAAAATCGCCGGAGCCGGCGCGGGTGGGCTGCTCACAGTCGGACGTGACGGTTGAGCAGGCGATACGCGCGAGTTCGTTTTCGAGAAATGCCGTGCGCCGGCGTGCGGCGAGATCGGATGGTTGCGCGGAATCTGCGTGAGGATGTAGACTGTTCATAGCCATGTTGAGCCTCCTGTGCTCGACCTGGTTAGCCTGACCGAAGTGCTACCAACACTTCGGTCAGGCGATTTTCTTTTGAACGACAAATGTCGGCGTCTATCCGCGTCCAGCCAAGACAGCAAACCGTAGAGTTTGCGGGATAGGCGCCGACATTTGCCGGCAAACAGATAACAAAAAACGGCTTGCTAGTTGGCTTGGCTGGACAACTACAAATAGGATAGCACCGATCAGGTTTCGTGTCAAGTGTAGACATCGGCGCGGTTGTTTGCTAAAATGAAAGACGAGGAGGCAATGATGAAAATTTCTTGGGTGACACTGATTCTGATCGCGCTCGTGCTGGCCGGCTGTGGCCGGCAACCAACCGACGATAGCAAAATCGTCAGGCTGGAGCCGGAGGACGCGTACACGCTGTTTGTTGATCAGTACGTTGAGCACATGAGGGAGATGGATTTTACTTTCATGTGCGAACCGTTTCGAGATGGCGTGGCGGTGCCAAAAGAGCGTGGCGACAACCGTGTATTCATTTTTGATTTCCAGTGTGACGCGACCTACGATGGCGGCAAGATGGTGACATCGTATCGAATCACATCTATTGCAACAGTCAAAGCGGATCACACGTGGTACATCCGCGAGATCAACATCGAGTAGCGCAATGTTCACGTTTTCCGACCAACAACTCGCCAGCACACCGCCGGGCTATATTTGGTTTCCTGCGATTCTGTTGCTGCTGATGCTGATTGCCGCGACGTGGCGGAATAGAACCTGATCGACTGACCGATTTTACAACTGAGTAGTTAGCGCCGAGTGCGCGGTTCCAAAACGGAACCGCGCACTTTTATTTTTCTGGAGTACTGGAATGCCCACATTCGAGCCGTTGGAAGGGGATGTTGTACTACGAGACCAAGCCACGCCGGCGCTGGAGGGCATCCTGGCGCGGGCAGACGCGGCCGCGGATCGCATGGATGCGTTCGGGCGCAGCGTCGATACCGTCAACGCCGCACTCCAGCGCATGGGCGGCGGCGCGGCGCAACTGAGCGCCAGCATCGCCAACCTGGATCGGCTCACAGCCGCGATGGAGAGCATCGACGCGGAGCGAATCAGCGCGTTTGGCGCGTCGGCGTCCTCGTTGGCAGAAACATTCCAGATCATCGGCCTCTACGCCGGCGACACCACCGCGTCGATGGATGGACTACAAGCCGCCATCGACGCCACCGCGCGCAAGGCCGAGGAAGCCGACCTGCGGCTGGCGTCACTCCAGGCGAAATTGGCGGTGCTGAAGCAAGTGGATGACGCCGGCGGCGGGGGCGGCATCGTGCAGCAGGCAAACATGGCGCCGCCGCAATTCACCGCCATGACGCAGAGCGCCGACGAGGCAGAGCGATTACAGGAAGCGGTCGAGCAGGTCGATGTCGCCAAGCTGAGCGCAGACGCGCCGGCGGTGGCCGACCTGGCGGCGAACATGAACGCGGTCACAGCCGACACGCAGCGCGCCGCCGTCGCCGCAGATGCGCTGGCCGGCGCTATCGAGGACGTGGGCGAATCCGGCAGCAAAATTCCCGACGAACTGCGATCCAAGCTCGACGCGCTGGATTCGCAACTGGACGCAGCCAAAGCCGGCGTCGAGGCGACGGAGACCAAATTCGCACAAAACAACCAGCCAGCCGGCGAGCAGCAATCGCAGCAGGATGCGATGGCGCGCACCGTCATCGGCACGCTCGTACAGCGTCAGGTCGCACAGTACGACCCGACCGGGGGGATGCTGAGCGGCGCGGCGGGCAACCTGGCAGCCAGCATCAGCCCGAAGGTCTTGCTCGGCGTCGGCGCGGCGGCAGGCGTGGCGGCGGCGGGCGTGGCCGCGGTCGTCATCGGCTTCAACAAAATGACGGAGGCGATGGAAGCCGCCGACCGCAAAGCGCGCACGTTCGACAAACTCAACCGGCAGTTTGGCGACACGGCGGCAGCTATCGATCTAGTCAAAGAGAAGATTGACGGCATCGCCAGCGAAGACCAAATCCTTGTCGCGTTCCAGGGCATCGACAAAACGTCGGTGCTGAACGACGTAGACACGCTGGCGACGATTGCGGAGATTGCAAAGGAGAACGCCTACGAGTTGGGCGTCTCATGGCAGGAGGCGATGCAGCAAATCACCAGCGCCATCCAGTCGGGCGATTTCTCCGCATTGGAAAAAATGGGGCTGGTCGAGAACGGCGAGCAGGCGTTGCAGAAATACGCCGCCAGCATCGGGAAACTGGTTCCACAACTAACCCAGTTCGAGCGCGAACACGCCGCTGCGAGCGCGGTTGCGGATGAGTTCACCGCCAGCCTGGGGGCTGTGACATCTCCATCCGAAGAACTGAACAACGCGTATGCGGCGATGAACGCTGCGCTAACCGACGCCAACGCGTCGTTTGCGGATTGGGTGGTTTCGCTGATCGACCCCAGTGCGCGGTCGGCTATCGAGTGGTGGGCCGGCGTGACGCGCGGCTTCACGGAGGGAGTAGCCGGCGCGTCAAATGCAATGTCGAATTGGGCCGAGGACAATCGAATCGACAACGATCCTGGCGTCAGCGACGACGACAAACGTATTTATAAATCATTACGAGATAAAGAATTTGAGGCGCTAAACAATTTCGAGAAGCTGCGGCAAACGGCGCCGGCCAACATCACGCTGGACGAATGGCTGGCGCAAAGCGACACAGCGCGCCAGGCGGCGGACGAATTGGCGCAAGCAGCAGAGCGCGTCGATGAGGCGCGAAAAATTCTTCAGGCCGGCGATACGCTCCAGGATCAACCACAGTTCGTCAATCCCGCGCTGAAACAGGATTTAGCGCGTGCCGAGGCCGAACTGCGCCAACTCGAAGCCGAGAAGGCGATCATGCGGGAACAGGCAAACGATCCAAGCGCGCTGGCTATGATGGGGAAATCGCAAGCTGACATCGAAAACGACATCATCTCGCAGGACGTGCGAATTGCCGAGAAAAAACAGGAGATTATCGACCTCCAGAACGAATATATTGCACGCGAAAACGCCGGTCAAACCAGCATCGAACAAACCGCCGCCGCCTACGCCACCGTCACGCCGGCGGTCATAGCGTTAGCGGACGCGCTGGAGCGACTGAACAAACTGCAAGACGCTCGACGCAGCATGGAAGCGTCCGGCGCCAACCTGCCGCGCGAGGCGTACACTGAGATTGACGCCAAAATCGAAGAAGCGCGTGAGGACGCACGCACCATCCTGCGTGACAACCCCAACGAGGATTTCTCGGCGGAAAACATTACGCGCGTGCAGGCGATGGACGACGTAGCGCGCACCAACGCGCTCATGGGCATTTCAGCGCCGGCACAAAGCCCGGCAGTGCAAGAGATATTCGACAACGTTGCCGCGACCGCGCCGGCGCAACCCATCAACGCGGTGACGCAATCGCTGGTCGAACTGACCAACGTCGCCGGCGTCGCCTTCGACAAACTGACCGGCCTGCCCGTCGCCTTCGACGCCACCAAACTCTCTGGCGAGCAACTCACGCAGATGGCCGTGACGCTGGCCGACTCGTTGCAGAAAATCGAATTCCAGTCGCTGAACCAGGGCTTGGCGATGGGCGCAAAACTGGCGCCGTCGATGGGCGTGCAGGACGCCTACGCCGTCGGACAGGATTTTATGGCTGAGCGCGCCGACCTATTCGACCGGCTCCAGGAGTCCATGCAGATCGACCCGGAGACCCTGATCCCGGCGCGCCCGCTCGACCCAAGCGTCGCCGGCGCATTTTCGAGCGCGTTGGAACAAAGCCAACAGGAAGTCGCCGGCGCGCTCACCGCCGAAGCCAACGCGCGCGAAGAACTGGAACGCGCCGTTGCCTCTGGCGACAACCTACGCCAAGAAGAAGCCGCGGCGACGCTGGAACTGGCGCAAGCCAAGCGCGAACTGGCCGAAGCCGCCAACGCCGTCACGAAGGCGACGCTAGACGAACAGATCGCCACCATCGAAGGCAACCAGGCGAAAATCGCCGCGGCAAGCACCGAACGGGAAGCAGCAATGGCGCGCTACGCCGATGCCGAGCGCGGCGTCGAGACCAGCGTGGACAACAGCGCGCAGATCGAAGCGCTGGTTGCCTGGAAGCGGGCGCTAGAGGATGTAGACAAAGCCATCGCCACGAACAACCAGATGTTGCTATCCTCTGCGACGGCGGCGGCGGAATCGGCGCAGGAACGCTATCTGATCACACTCGCCAACGACGAACTCGCCGCGTCCATGTCGGAACTGACGGCGGTTGGCAACATGCTGATCGACCCGATCACCAACATGCCGGTAGCGTTCAGTGCGATGGCGATTGGCGCCGGCCAAGCGGACGCCGTGATCCGCCAGTTGGCAGCCTCCATGCAGCAACTGGAATTTCAGGCGGTTAGCTCCTCGATAGCGATGGCGTCGCGGCTGGTGCCGTCGCTTGGCGTCGCCGGCGCGTATGACGTGGGGTTGGGCTTTGGACAGGAACAACAGGCGCTATCGCAGCAATTCCAAGCCGGCAACGAAGCGCGCATCGCACGCGGGCAGGCGCCTATCGACCAAAGTATCTACGAGCAATTCTATCAGCCGGCGTTGACGGCCAATCAGCAAGCACGCATCACTGACCAACTGTCGGAAATGGGTGGGGCAGCGGGCGGCGCCGTCGATGCACTCGACCGGGTGAAGGGCGCCATTGAGGGGTTGGCGGATGGCTTATTGCAAGACACGACGAAAGGATTGATTCCGCTTGACGAGATGCTGCCGCGTGAGGACGAGATCGATGAAAAAGCGCGTCGGATGGCGGATGTCGCGGTCAAAGGGTTTCAGTCGCCCTGGTTCGAGGGACTGAAGGACATGTTCCCGGAAGACGTGCTGGCAGAAGGGGAATCAGCCGTCAAGACCGCCGCTGCGCAGATGGTCAAGGATCATCAAGATGGCGTGACCATGATGTTTTACGACACCGAAAAAGCCGCCGAGCAGGTGTTGGAAAAAATCAAGGGGCAAGCCGAACGTCGAAAATTATCGACGGAAGTCTTTGAGCTAGTGCGCACCGATGCCGAAGCGCAAGGACTCACGATGGAGGACGTTGCCGGCTTTATGGGATTAGACATTGGCCCAATGGGCGGCGGGGGCGGCGGGCGTACATCGGCGGTGGAAGACACTAAGAGCTTCGAGGAGTTGCAAGAGGAACTCGATACGCAGATGGAAGAAGACGGCACGCCGCTTACCGAAGACGGCGCCGAACCTGCCCCGGTGGATGACGGCGAGGAAGGCGACGAAGCCAGCCCTGTGGCGCCGGAAGACCAGAAGGACAGCAACCAGGTCTTTCTACCGCTTGTCCAGCAGATGACGCCGGATGAAGAAGCGATGTCGGCGGCGGAAGAAGGGTCGGTGGCGCTGATCAACGCCGCCGGCGAAGCGATGGTAACGCAAGCCTCGACCGGCGACTATGGCGGGCGGGCGATGGATACGATCCTGGCGCAGTTGACCGCCGCGCAAAAGGATGTCGAGACCGGCGGGCAGAAAATGGCAGACTGGTTTGGGGAGAGCTTCAAGACGCGGTTGGAAACGGCAATCCCGGCCGGACTGTTGAATATCCTTGTCTCTGAGCTTGTGCCGTTGTTGGCGGCGGCCGCCTCGGCCAACGACGAGGGTGAAGGTGGGGGAGGTGAGGTTTGATCCTGGCCGGCTACACCATCCCCAACCCGACCGAGATGCAGCGCGACATGGGACGCGTGGCCGCCGCCAACCTGACCTATGGCGGGCTGCGCGTGCAATTGGTGACGCGCTACTACGCATCCGCCAACCCCAACCCAGGCACGACGACGCCGGCCTCTATCGGGCTAAACCGGATCGTGCTGACGTGGGCGAACCTGAGCGCCACCGAACTGACAGCATTGCAGAACGGCTTCGACGCAGCATCGATCAACTACGTGCTCTTGCAGTGCCCGACGATAGGCGTCGCCTACAACAACGTGGACGATCAGGCAATGGTAACGGTCGATCCAGCGGCGCCGACGTTGGGGATCAGTGCGGCGCAAGGCTACGCATCGAACGGCGAGGGGCCGCTGGTCTATGACGCACAGGCGACATTCCTGGTGCAGACCTTTTACGAGTAGGAGAAAAGTGTGGCGCTAGGCGATCCATTCCAGATGGCGGGGGTTGTGTTGCCGCGACCGCAGCGGTGGCAGCCGGCGCGCGTCCACAAGGCGACGCGCTATCGCGGCGTGGATGGCACCGTGATCATCGACCGGCGCGCCGGCGTGACGCAGGTTTATCAAGATGTCGTCGTGCAGTGGGAAGCGGCGCTGCCGGCGGAAGTTGCCGACATCGAAGACGCATGGACGGCGTTGGCGGAACTGGGCAGCGCGGCAATGGTCGATGTTGCGGGGCAGACGCACACCGCCTACTTCAACCCGGAAGCGCCGGCAATCTCCATTCGAGCGTACAGCGGGATGCGCGCCGACGATCCTTCGTTTCAGACGCTTTATCAAGTGACATTCTCTGTGAGGATTGAATAGCTTTGGCATACACGACGCCCGGTCTTGCGACCAGAGACATCGACATCCGGCTGCAAATCCAGTGGAACGGCGGCGACCCGCTGAACGACGCAACATGGACGGACGAGACGCCCTATTTCAGCGCGGCGTCTGGCAGCCTGTCGCTACTGCCTGGCTTCGAGCACTACGCCAACAACAAAGTGCAAAGCCAGAGTATGCAGGTCGTCTTGTCGAATCAAGGCTATCGGTTTAGCGCGCACGTAGCGGGATCGTTTGTGTCGGCATACGCCAGCACAGGCGGCATCTACCACAAGCGCGTGCGGATGCAGGTCAAAGAGAATGCGGGCGCCTGGCAAAACGTCTTCAGCGGCTTCGCCAAGAGCATCAGCGAAGACACCATGAAGAACACCGTCACGATCACCGTATTCGACGTGTCGGAAGCCATGCGCAGCAAGCACAGCACCCTGATGCTGCGCAACTACAAAGAGCACGAACTGCTGGCGCACTACATGACGCTGGCCGGCCTGACCGACGGTGTGGACTTCATCTCGCCGGCCTACAGCGCCGCCAATGCCACCCTGGACTATTCCTCGACCAAATTACCCTACAGTTGGCTCGACAACGAAGAAATCTGGCAGGAGCTTGGCGAGGTGGCGCAAGCCGGCAGCGGGCGCGTCTTCGTCAATCGCGATGGGCGCGTCTGTTTTTGGAAGATGTGGCGATGGGCTGGAGACGCCACGCCGGAAGTAATCCGCTTTGGGCAGTACAACGGCATTGCGCCCGTGTGGGACGACCGCAGCTTCTACGACGAAATCACCGTCGATTACGCCGAACGATCACCGGGTGAGCCGGAATCGGAAGTGTGGAAACTGGCGCGCGCCAAGATGCTCAACCCAGGCGCCACCGAAGAAATCGAGGCGCGCACCGACACGCCGGTTCTCCAGTACGACACGCCTGTCGCCAATGAAGACTACGCCATCATCTTTCTTGGCGGGAATGATGCAACCGGATCGGTTGTGCCTACCTACGAATGGGGAGCGCAGTTCACGACCATCACCATCACGAACCCGCTTTCCGTGCCGGTAGTTGTCGCCAAATTCACGCTCAAAGGCACGCCATTGGTGGGCGGCATCAGCGAGCAGCACAGCGAGACGATGGAAACGCCTTACACGGATCGCCGGCTCGACGTGCGCGGCAACCCCTACATCCAATCCAAATGGCAGGCAGAGTTGGCGGCGCAGATGTGGGCGTGGTGGTATCGCGAACCCAAGCCTATGTTCGAGATCGAAGGCGTGCGCGGATCGGCGGCGCGAAATTTGGGAGACCGGCTGATCGTGGAGACGCAGGGCGTCACGGTTGCCGGCCCGATTATCAAGATCATCTGGCGCATCGCCGTCACCAAAACAGGCGGCCTTGCTTACTCGGAAAACTACACGATCCTGGACGACAGCCGGCTGGCCGGCGTCAACAGCTACTTCATTGTGGGGGAAACCGTGCCGGTCTCAGGGAAGGTGTTATGGCACTAGGGTACTCGATGCCGGAATTTGCCGACGGCATTCCACTGTCGGCATTGGAACTGAACAAACTGAGCGCCGCGCAGCGGTACATCCAGGGATTACAGTTGCTCAACTACGCGCAGAAGGTGATCTATCGCAACGTGCCGGTGTATGTGCTGCATACGCATCGCTACCTACACTGGCGCGTCAGCAGCGCAATCGATTTGGATTTGCGGCTAAATGGCGTTCGTGTGATCGAGGGGGTAATTGGAAACGCAAGCGGCGTGCTCGACCTCAACACCGTTGCCGGTCTGACGATTGGCGCCGTCTATTCGTTGGTCTGGGTAGAAGGCGGCGAGGAAGAAAACGAAACCGGCACGGGCGTCTACTTCAAGGAATCACCCAATACAACGTTGGCGGTAGTCTATCCCAACACAACGCCGACGTTTGCCAATGGAGCGCCGGTGATGGCCGCCGACCTCAATAAGCTGGCCGGCAACATGCAGCACTTACTCGACTATCACGCCGCGCCGCCGAGCGGCGGTTTTGCACGGTCGATTTTCAATTTGGAAAAAGTCGCCAGCGACGAGCACGCAGCAAACAAAGAGTACTGGATGCAAAAGCTGTACCGGTACCTGTACGTGTACATCTACCACACCTACAGTGGATCGTCTGGCGAAAACCGAACTACGCGCGTGTACGTCAATGGCGAGCAGGTCTTCAACGCTGAGGCAGGCAGCGGGCGTCCCAACCCACTCTACTATGCGTTTGCGTTCGACCTACAAGGCAGCGACCACACGATCTACTTGCAGCCAAGCGCCGTGACGCCGACCATCACATCGCTAACGACGCCGATCACCGATCAGGCGTGGTACACGATTACCGTGCGCGGACGCGTGGGGAGTGGTAGCGACGTACAGGATCAGGTGTACGTCAACCTGCTTGGCGAAATGCCGGAGAAAGCGTATCTCT